>JBILVH010000252.1:0-3056 GCA_044370555.1 Candidatus Nanopelagicales bacterium | reverse complement strand
CCGTGGCACTCAAGTCACCGCGCGCATCCCCGTCGAACCCGCGACCGTGCTGAGCGCGGATACGGGTGCGCACGAACGCACGGCCTGAGGCGGCTGCACTCACTCCGAAGGAGCGGTGTGTACGCGCGGTGGCCTACCTCGACGCCCGCGCAGCAACTCAGCCAACGGCGACGATTCGTCGAAACGACGTCCCATGGGCTACAGTGCAGATGCCATCGACAACGGCCGCACTGAACCGCGGTGGCCTCCTTCTTCACATGGGGATGCGCTCAGACAGCGCAGGATCCCCCGCCTCCGGCGCAGTGACCGGTTGCCAAGCGTCCCGCCGGGGCGCTGCCCGGTCGATGTACGTCGATCCGCTGAGTTCTCGGGCGGTCGCGCGTGCGCTGCTGAGCTACTGACCATGAAAGGCACCATGTCCACCACACGTTCGTCACGTTCACCACGATCATCGTCCACGTCAAGATCATCCCGACCTTCGGCCGCGCAAAGGTCCGCACCAGCGCGCCGCGTGCCGTCCGTCAATGCTGCAGCGCCCGCCGCACAGGTGGCTGCAGAGACCGCCAGCTCGACCGGCTTCGCCGAACTCGGTGTCCCTGCGGGACTGGTCGATCTGCTCACCGAGCGGGGGATTACCGCGCCCTTCGCCGTCCAGGCCGCCACCTTGCCCGACTCCCTTGCAGGACGAGATGTCCTCGGCCGGGGCCGGACAGGAAGTGGCAAGACACTCGCGTTTGCCCTACCCGTCGTGACGGCTCTTGCCGGCGCGCAGCAACGGCGGCAGCGGTCGCGTCCGCGCGCGGTGATCCTGACGCCGACGCGCGAACTTGCCACGCAGGTCTATGCGGTGCTGGAACCCCTGGCGGCCACCCTCGGCCTGACGGCCATGACGATCTTCGGCGGGGTGCCGCAGAACAAGCAGGTGCGGACTCTTCAGCGCGGTGTGGATGTGGTCGTGGCCTGCCCGGGCCGCCTTGAGGATCTAATGCGTCAAGGCCATGTTCGCCTCGATGAAGTGGTGGTCACGGTCCTCGATGAGGCCGACCACATGGCTGATCTCGGATTCTTGCCGAGTGTCCGGCGCATCCTCGATGCGACACCGTCCGGTGGGCAGCGGCTGCTCTTCTCGGCGACGCTGGACAACGAGGTGGACGTGCTCGTACGCACCTACCTGCAATCACCTGCGACCCACAGCGTTCCGGACGACCAGGCGGTGTTGGTTCCGATCGATCACCATGTGCTCACCGTGCACGCGACTGACAAGGCGCAGGTGGTGCGGGAACTCGCGTCGGGCCAGCAGCGAGCGTTGCTGTTCACGCGAACCAAGCATGGCGCGCGCAAGCTCGCCGGTGATCTCTCGGCTGCTGGGATCCCTTCGGTGGATCTGCATGGCAACCTGAGTCAGGCCGTCCGCGACCGGAATCTGACGGCCTTCCGCGACGGCGATGTCCGCGTCCTCGTCGCCACGGATATCGCAGCCCGCGGTATCCACGTGGACGACGTCGGGCTCGTGGTCCACGTGGACCCGCCAGCCGAGCACAAGGCATTCACCCACAGGTCTGGTCGCACCGCACGTGCGGGTGCGACGGGTGTGGTCGTGACCCTGCAGACACCGGCCCAGGACCGTGATGTAGCCGTAATGACTCGCAAGGCCGGAATCCACCCGCAGCGCGTGACCGTCCGCCCGGGCGCACACCATGTACGCAGGCTCGTAGGGCCGCCTGCCGACCTGGTTTACGCGGTGGAAGACGTGTCGCAGACCACATCTCCGCAGCGGCCCAACGGCCCCGGTAGGCGGGGTCGTCGACATGCTCGCGGTCGTCGCCCTCGAACCACGTGATACCCCGACCCACGTGACGGAATTCGCCGCCGTGCTGCAAGGGAGCGCTCGACGTATTCTCGCGACGTGAGTAAGTCTGATGTTGTTCGGAGTCGGCGGCCGATGGTGGCCGTGGCTGTCTGTGTCGCAATCAGCGTGGTAGCGCTGTCCGGCTGCGGGTCATCCTCGTCCGGTCATGGACACACAGATGGGAGCGGCATGTCCGCACCTGCACTCACCGCGGATGCGATGTTCGCAGCAATGATGATCCCCCATCACCAGCAGGCGGTGGTCATGAGTGACCTCGCGCCGGCCCGTGCGAGTTCGGCTGAGATCAAGTCACTTGCCGCTGAGATCAAGGACGCGCAGGCTCCCGAGATCGAGCAGATGCGCGGCTGGTTGCAGGAGTGGGGAGTCGCCGAGATGGGGATGAGCGATATGGCGGCGCACGCTGGCCACGGCGGCATGCAGGGCATGTTGACCCAGGAGCAATTGGATGAGTTGGCTGCCTCAACCGGGGCCGACTTCGACCGGCTGTTCGCGACCTACATGATCGAGCACCACGAGGGTGCGATCGTGATGGCTGAAGAGGTTCTCGGGAGCGGTAGCGACCCGCGCGTAGCAGCGCTCGCCCGACAGATTGTCCAGTCCCAACAGGCTGAGATCGACCAGATGCGGGCATTCCTAGCGGACTGAGTCCCGCTGGCTTGAGGAGTTTGACCTGTTCGGCTGCACTATCGACCCGTGGCGCGGGTAGCCTTCACGGGTGCGCGACTTCCGGGCTGACTTCGAGGCGATCAGCGCGAACGTAGGTCTATTCATCCAAGGCAAGAAGGAGGCCGTCGACCTCGCTCTAGTGTGCATGCTCGCCGAGGGCCACCTCCTCGTCGAGGACGTACCGGGTGTCGGCAAGACCTCGCTGGCTCGCAGCATCGCAGCATCACTCGGGATGAGTTGGCACCGTATCCAGTTCACCCCCGACCTCCTGCCGAGTGACATCACGGGCGTCTCGGTCTTCCACCAGGGTGCGGGCGCTTTCGAGTTCCACCCCGGTCCGGTGTTCGCGCACATCGTTCTCGCGGACGAGATCAACCGCGCTGCCCCCCGCACGCAGTCGGCGATGCTCGAGGTCATGGAGGAGCGCACCGTGACGGTCGATGGTGTCAGCCACGTGGTGCCGTCGCCATTCATCGTTCTCGCAACGCAGAACCCGGTGGAGATGGACGGCACGTTCCCA
>JBILVH010000251.1:0-3061 GCA_044370555.1 Candidatus Nanopelagicales bacterium | reverse complement strand
GGGCGCCTCGGCCCGCGCGCGTAAAGCGCGCGCACCGCGAGGTAGGTCACGGCCAGGGAGATAACGGGTGCGAGCGGCCCGCGCACCGCGGTGATGAACCACCCGTCGATGCCGAGTGCATCGAGGACCGCGGGGAGCACGGTGACCAGCGTGATCACCACGAGGACGACGACCATGGCCAGCAGGGTGACCAGCGTCGCGAACAGCCGCGCGCGGACGCCTCCGCCCTCGTAGGGGTGGTCGAAGGCAACGTCGAGCACCGCCCGCCCGGCCGCAACCACGCGCGATGCGGCGAATACCGCGATGAGCAGTCCGACGAGGCCGGTCACCGTGATGCCCGCGACGGACGTCGACTCCGCCAGCGCGGCCAGTTGGTCGACGAGGGGCTGCAGGGCTGACGCCGCGGGCGTCTGGTCGATGAGCGCAGCCATACCCTCGCGCAGCCGCTCCGGATCGATGACCAGTCCGGCGAGTGCGCCGATCGCGATGGTCATCGGGGCGAGCGATAGCGCCGCGAAGAAGGCGATGCCACCCGCGGACAGCGATCCGCGATGTGCGCCGTACCTCGCGGCCAGCGCCACCGCGAAGCCGATGATTCGACCGATGCGGCCATCGCGTCCGCCGACCGGTGCGAGCGCTCGATCAAGCGCGGCCTGCCACCTACTCTCGGTGGGAGGCGCTCCAACGCACGGCGTGGCGTCGTCCGCGGTCGTCGGTTTGGAGGGCACCTGCGCATCGTCCCACTAGCCGCCGCGGTGCTACCCTGACCGAGCCGTGAGCCCCCGTAGCTCAGGGGATAGAGCAGTGGCCTCCGGAGCCATGCGCGCAGGTTCGAATCCTGCCGGGGGCACCTATCTGGGCTCTTTCCCTCTCGAAATCACCCGGGACCCATCACCCGGGACCCATCACCCGGGATCTCACGGGCGTGTCGGCTGCGCCGAGTCAAATAATCGCAGATGGCCTGCTATCGTAAATGACAATCATTTCCAAGTAGACCCCCAAGAACCAGGAGGCTTCGTGAACCGACTCGAGACCGTCACGGCCATCGCCGAGCGCACAGGCGTCGCGGCCGCGACTGTTGACGCAGTGCTGGCAGGCTTCGTCAGTGTTGTGACCGAGCAGGTCGCCACCGGGGGCCGGGTGCAGCTACCCGGCTTCCTGACCGTGGACACCGCGGACCGGGCTGCTCGTGCCGGGAGAAATCCCAGCACGGGTGCGGCGATGACGATCCCGGCCCGTCGAGTCGTTCGGGTGAGCGCTGGTACGGCATTGAAGCGAGCGGCTGCCGGTGGCTAGCGAGCCCGCTGCCGCCTCCCTGATCGACCAACGGGGAATCCCCACCCACGAGTGCGTGTGCTGCGGAAGCAACGTCTTCCTCATCCACGCCGTGTTCGAGGACTACGACATTGCGGGCTGGTACCTCGACGCAACCTGCGCCGGGTGCGGCTGCCCGATCACGGTTCCGTGCCCCGCGGATGATCCCGATCGGGACTGATCGGCTCTAGTGGCCGCGTTACGACGAGAACCAGCGCGGCGGTCCGGCGACGAGGCCGGTGAGGAAGGCGCTGAAGGCGCCGCCGAGACCCATGGCGATCGCGCCGGTGAAGGGCAGGAGCACGCCGAGGCCCCACGATGCGCCGCCGAGAACCACGGCCATGATCAGCGCGAACGCAAGCCGGCCGCCGGGGCTCCGCTTCGGCTTGTCGACGTCACGTCGGGTCGCAGACGGTGTGCTCGCGGGGGGCTTCGGTGCGGAACCGGTGGTCTGGCCGACCTCGCGGAGGAGGCGTTCGATGTCATCGGACATGTCTCCATTGTGCGCCCGGCACGTCCTGTCGGCGCATCTGCGGTGGCCCGTCATGCCGCTGCGTACCCCCGGAACGACGAAGGCCCCGCCGAAGCGGGGCCTTCGTGCGAATCCGATCGTCAGACGATGCGGACGTTGTCGGCCTGCGGACCCTTGGGGCCCTGGACGATGTCGAACTCGACGAGCTGGTTCTCATCGAGTGAGCGGTAGCCATCGGCCTGGATTGCGGAGTAGTGGACGAACACGTCCGCTCCACCGTCGGCCTGGGCGATGAAGCCGAAGCCCTTCTCCGCGTTGAACCACTTCACTGTTCCCTGTGCCATTGCGTTTTACTCCTGTGCATGAACGTTCGCCGTGCGTTTGCCCGACGGGCGGTGGTGCTCGCCGCACGTTCTGCCCGGGAGTCCCGGGTGTCGTCCGGTCGAGACCGGGCGACTCAGGGGTGAGGCTGGAAACTTTCGGTCCTGCAGCACTGCCACGTGAACCGTAGCACGCGTGAACGCGGTTGGGTAGGCAGTTCGCCCGCGGTAGGTCCGTCGTTACGCTTCGGGCGTGACTCCCGAATCCCTGGCCGAAGCCGTCGCGGATGCCGTTCGCGCATTGTTCACGGCCGGGACACTTGCCGGTGATGCACCCGACGCGGTGCGGCTCGAGCGCCCCAAGTCGCGCGACCACGGCGACTACGCCACGAATATCGCCCTCACCCTGGCCAAGCAGGTCGGCCGCCCGCCGCGCGAGATCGCCGACCTCATCGCAGCGGCAGTGGCCGGGATCCCCGGTGTCGCCGGGGTGGAGGTGGCCGGCCCCGGATTCATCAACATCCGGCTCGACTCTGCCACGCAGGGTGCACTCGCTCGCTCGATCGTCGACGCGGGCCCGGCGTACGGTGCCGGTGATTCACTCATGGGCCTGTCGGTCAACGTCGAGTTCATCTCCGCCAACCCGACCGGTCCGCTGCACTTAGGGCACACCCGTTGGGCGGCGGTCGGTGACGCTCTCGCCCGCGTCCTCGCGGCCGCCGGGGCGACCGTCGCGCGCGAGTTCTACATCAACGACCGCGGCGTACAGATCGAGCGCTTCGGTCGGTCGGTCCAGGCCGCCGCCCACGGTCGGCCGATCCCCGAGGACGGCTACCACGGCGCCTACATCGTGGACCTCGCCGCGGCACTGGTCGCCGATGACCCGGCATTGCCGAACCTGCCCGAGCCGACGCAGCAGACCGAGTTCACCGAGCGTGCCTACCAACGCCAGTTG
>JBILVH010000249.1:0-3075 GCA_044370555.1 Candidatus Nanopelagicales bacterium | reverse complement strand
GACGTGGTGCGCGACGGACGCGACTTGGGCAGGCGCTGGCGGACCGGGCGGTACTCCACGTGCACCGACTCCTCGGCGGCCGCCGGGGTGTCGGCATCGGCCTTCTTGGCCTTGGCATCCGACAGCGGCTGGCCGACCTTGCAGTTGTCGCGGTAGATCGCCAGCGCCTTCAGGCCGAGCTTCCAGCCCTGGAAGTAGATCTCCTCGACCTCCTCGACGGTCGCGGTCTCCGGCATGTTCACCGTCTTGGAGATCGCGCCGGACAGGAACGGCTGCACCGCCGCCATCATCCGCACGTGGCCCATCGGCGTGATCGCCCGCTGACCCATGGCGGTGTCGAAGATGGCATAGTGCTCGGTTTTCAGGCCGGGTGCGTCGACGACGTGACCGTTCTCGGCGATGTACTCCACGATCGCCTCGACGGTCTCCTCGGTGTAGCCGAGCTTGCGCAGCGCGAGGGGGATCGTCTGATTGACGATCTGCATCGAACCGCCGCCGACGAGCTTCTTGAACTTCACCAGCGAGAAGTCGGGCTCGATGCCGGTGGTGTCGCAGTCCATCATGAAGCCGATGGTGCCGGTGGGCGCGAGCACCGAGGCCTGCGCGTTGCGCCAGCCGTTGACCTCACCGATGCGCAGGCCCTCGGCCCACTCGTTGACCGCGACCTTCATGACATCCCCGTCGAGGCTGGTCACCAGGCGCACGGAGTCGGCTGCGGCCGCGTGCTTACGCATCACACGCCGGTGGGCATCGACATTGCGCGCGTAGCCGTCGTACGCACCGACGATGCCGGCGAGCTCGGCCGACCGACGGTAGGACGTACCTGTCATCAACGAGGTGATCGCGGCTGCGAGCGCACGGCCGCCGTCGCTGTCGTAGGGCAGGCCCATCGCCATCAGCAGCGCGCCGAGGTTGGCGTAGCCGATGCCGAGCTGACGGTAGGCGCGCGTGGTCTCGCCGATCGCCTGCGTCGGGAAGTCGGCGAAGCAGATGGAGATGTCCATCGCGGTGATGATGAACTCGACGCTGCGCCGGAAGGTCTCGGCGTCGAACGTGCCGTCGTCCTTGAGGAACTTCATGAGGTTCAGCGAGGCGAGATTGCACGATGAGTTGTCGAGCGACATGTACTCACTGCACGGGTTGCTCGCGGTGATGCGTCCGGTCTCAGGGTTGGTGTGCCAGTCGTTGATGGTGTCGTCGTACTGGATCCCGGGATCGGCGCATGCCCAGGCGGCCTCGGACATCGTGCGGAACAGCCGCTTGGCGTCGATGGTCTCGATGACTTCACCGCCCTTGCGTGCGGTCAGGCCGAAGGGCTCACCGTTCTCGACGGCACGCATGAAGAGGTCGGAGACGCGCACGGAGTTGTTGGCGTTCTGGTACTGCACGGACGTGATGTCCTTGCCGCCGAGGTCCATGTCGAAGCCGGCATCGCGGAGGACGCGGATCTTCTCCTCCTCCTTGACCTTGGTCTCGATGAACTCCTCGATGTCGGGGTGATCGACATCGAGGACGACCATCTTGGCCGCGCGACGGGTCGCGCCACCTGACTTGATGGTGCCCGCGGACGCATCGGCACCCCGCATGAACGAGACCGGCCCGGATGCCGTGCCGCCGCTGGTGAGGAGCTCCTTGGACGACCGGATGCGCGAGAGGTTGAGGCCGGCGCCCGAGCCGCCCTTGAAGATCAGGCCTTCCTCGCGGTACCAGTTGAGGATGGAGTCCATCGTGTCGTCGACGCTCAGGATGAAGCAGGCGCTGACCTGCTGCGGTGCCGGCGTACCGACGTTGAACCAGACCGGGGAGTTGAAGGAGAACACCTGGTGCAGCAGCATCCAGGTGAGCTCGTGCTCGAAGATCTCGGCGTCGTCGGGGGTCGCGAAGTAGCCGTGGTCGCGGCCGGCCTTGGCGTAGGTGAGGGCGACCCGATCGATGAGCTGCCGAAGGCTGGTCTCGCGCTGCTCGGTGCCGACCGCACCGCGGAAGTACTTCGTCGTCACGATGGTCGAGGCGTTGGCGCTCCAGAAGTCGGGGAACTCGACCCCGCGCTGCTCGAAGACGATGTCGCCGGTCTTCCAGTTGGTCTGGACCACGTCGCGGCGTTCCCACGTCACATCGTCGTAGGGGTGCACACCCGGCGTCGTATACAGACGCTCGATGGTCAACCCGCGCTGGCCGCTGGGGATGCGTCCGCTCGCGTCGCCGGTCGGTGCTGCGCCGCTGGTGGTCTCGGTCATCTCGGTTCTCCTCAAGTGGTGCTGTCGGTGTCGTACCCGCTCGGGCGCGGGAATGGGGCGGGGGTGGTCAGGGGGTGGCGGGTGGCGCTGCTGCGGTGCTCTTGGGCGCCGGCTCCTCGCCGGTGGGCTCGGCCTCGGCCCGCAGGAGGGCGATCTCGGCCTCGAAGTCCTCGAGGGTGTCGAAGGACCGGTAGACCGAGGCGAACCGCAGGTAGGCCACCTCGTCGAGCTCGCGCAGGGGTCCGAGGATCGCCAGGCCGACCTCCTGCGAGGGGACTTCGGCCGAGCCACCGGCCCGGACGGCGTCCTCGACGCGTTGGGCGAGGACGGCGAGGGCGTCGTCACCCACGGGGCGGCCCTGGCAGGCCTTGCGGACACCGGAGACGACCTTGTCGCGGGAGAAGGGCTCACTCACACCCGACCGCTTCACGACCGACAGCGCCACGACCTCGGCGGTGGTGAAGCGGCGGCTGCACTCGGGGCACTGACGGCGGCGGCGGATGGCGGCGCCGTCCTCGGCCGCGCGGGAGTCGATGACGCGCGTATCGGTGTTGCGGCAGTAGGGACAGCGCATCGCCTGCTCCTTTCACGTGGGTGCCGTGGGGGTGAATCGACCACTTCTGGGGATGAAACTGGGGACGAACTGGGGAGAAACTGTGGATCCAGGACCACAAGTTGTGGATGAATCACACCCGTGGAACTACTAGATGTGGGAACCGTAGCGACCTCGGGGCAGATGCGCAAGGGCATACCAAAAACCCGCGGGGGTCGGCGTGTCGCGGTCGTTTCTACGGGAGGAAGAGGACCTGGCCCGGCGTGACGACCGAGTCGGCCAGAC
>JBILVH010000248.1:0-3085 GCA_044370555.1 Candidatus Nanopelagicales bacterium | reverse complement strand
ATGGCCGCTGCTGCCGCGAGCCCCTGCTGCGCTTCCGTGTCGACCTTGCCGAAGGTGATGTCGGGGTGCTTGTCGGCCGCTGCCTCGAAGACCGGAGCAAATGTCCGGCACGGCCCGCACCACGTCGCCCAGAAGTCGACAAAGGTGATGCCTTCTCGTACCACGTGCATCTCGAAGTTCTGGTCGGTCAGGTCAATGGTGGCCACGGCACGTCTCCTGTGATCGGCGTCAGGTCGAGTATACCCTGGGGGGTACTTTCCCAGTGGGTCCGTCCCGATCCTCGGCGACCCGAACCCGCGGCTACAGTCACCGTCATGGCCGAAGTACTCCTCACCGTCGACGACGCCGTCGCGGTCCTCACTCTCAACGCACCCGATCGCCGCAATGCCTTCAGCATCGACATGGCAACCGACTTCGTCTCGGCCTGCCGCAGCATTGACGCGGATGACTCCATCGCGGTCACGATCGTCCGCGGTGAGGGTGTCGACTTCTGCTCAGGCGCCGAACTCTCCGCACTCCAGGCGGTCGGTACGGATCCATTCGCCGACGAGTCCTATGCCGGACTCCGCACGATCTACGACGCCTTCGTGGCCTTCGGGTCACTTCGCACCCCGACCATTGCCGCGGTGCACGGCGGGGCCGTCGGCGCCGGCCTGAACCTCGCTCTCGCGGCAGACCTGCGCCTTGTGGCCCACGACGCCAAACTCCTGTCCGGCTTCCTGCGGATCGGCGCGCATCCCGGCGGGGGCCACTTCCACCTGCTGACGCAACTCGTGGGCAAGGACACCGCGACCGCGCTGGCGATCTTCGGCGAGCAACTCAGTGGCGATGATGCCGTGACCCATGGTCTCGCCTGGCGGGCCGTCCCGGCCGACGCGTTGACCGAACTTGCTTTGACGTACGCCCGACGCATTTCGCGCGATCCTGAACTCGCGCGGGCTGCGATCCGCTCGTGGCGGACCGAGTCTGGCACGCTCGCTGATTGGACCGCCGCGGTCGACATCGAGCGCCTGCCGCAGATGCGGTCCCTCTACCGCCGCTCGCGCGGCCAAGACTAGAGGCCCTGGCTGATCTCGGCCAGGTTGAGCGTCTCGCTGTAGACAGGACGGCTCTGCGCACCCGTGACCGGCCAGTCAGGTGCGCGATATATCGACATTCGCGCGCTGCGCACGCAGTCGCCGAGTGGCGAGCAGCCCAGGGTGCCGGACAGACCCGGGTACTGGGTAAGAGTGAGCATCGCGCGACGCAGGTCTTCGCGATGAATGTGAATGGCGCCACCTGGTTGTGCTCTGGCCGCCGTGCGGATCGCGAAGAAGATCATGTTGACCGCATCGAAGGTCGCGGCCGACGACGTGATCGGGGCCCGCTCGTCGACGAGGCGCTGGTACGCGGGGAGGAACTCGAGCCGGTAGAACGGCTGGGCGTCTAGTCCGGTCGCATCGGGACCCGAGGAGTAGATCCCCTCTGAGCGGCCCGCCAGCGCGCGGAGGAAGCCAGCGGTCTGACACCCCTCTGACACGAGGAGGGCCGCACCATCAAGCCGCGGCTCGGCACGGATCGCCTCAGCGGCCGCGATGCATTCCGGCTCGTACAGCGGCAGGAAGATCACCTCCGGCCGGACCGCGGCGAGTTCGGCTGCGACCTTGCCGACACTGGCGGCGTCGGCCGGATGGAGCACGCGCGCGACGACGCTGCTGCCGAGCCCGGTGACCCTGCGGACAAACCCGTCGGCCAGCGGCTTCGAGTAGGGATTATCCGCCGACCAGGTTGCAACCGAGCGCGCACCCAACGACTTAGCCACGAAGTCACCGGCGACGGCCGCTTGCAGCAGGTCGTTGGCCGCGGTACGGAAGTAGAAGCGCTGACGCGTATCCGACTCGGTGAGCAGCGGGGAGGTGTTGGTGGACGACACCATCAAGATCCCCGCATCACTGAGAACGGGGGCCGCAGCCTCGAATGCCGCCCCCGAGCAAGTGGTGCCGACCACGGCAAGCACCAGCCGGTTCTCCGCGAACCGCGCCGCACCCTCCCGCCCGCTATCGGCGTTGCAGACCTCACGCTCGCTCACCAGCTCTACGGGTCGGCCCAGCAGCCGCCCGTTCAGGCCGTCGAACTCGCCGTCCAAGTAGTCGATGGTCATCGCGACGATGGCCGCAGTGTCGCGCCCGACCGGGTCGTCGGTGTTCAGCAGGCTGCCGAGGTGAATCGGCTCGGCCGGCTCGATCACGACACAGTCGGGGGGCAGGCAGTCCGGTGCGGCCTCCGCGTCCGCACCAGAACACCCGGCGAGTGCTCCGCAGACGACGAGGGCCGCTGCGGCAGCGACCGGCACACGGAACGCCTTCACGAGGCGACCCAAGGCAGGTGCTCACCGCGGGCGATCTCTTGGGCGAGCTGGACGAACGGCTGCGGGCTCACGGTCAGTCCGCCCTGGAAGGGCCCGCTGATGACGATGATCGCCCCGAGGTCGAGGGCTACCGCAAGAACGATTCCCGCGGCGACGAAGGCGTACCGCCGCGAGTAGCGCGATGCGACCAGCAGTCCATTGACCACCAGTGCGACGCCGGCAATGAGCGCGATGCCGAAAAGCGGCAGGGGCAGCGTGGCGTCGGCGATCACCGCCCTCTCCCGTCGCGCCGACACGATTGCGTTTGCAGCACTCTGTACGGTCTCCGCAACGGGCGGCGAGATGTAGTCACGGCTGCCGCGCGCGAACACCTCCTGCTGCAAGGCCCGCAGGCTGCTCGCGGCCGGTGACAGCGAAGCATCGGAGTACCCAAGCGCCTCCCAGTCGCTGCGCACGACGTCCTTGAGGTAGGTCACGAGGAGCGCCTGGATCCGCTCGGCATCCGCCGGCGGCAGGCCCGCGGTTGCTGATGCGAGTTGATCGGCGGCAGCGACTTCGGCACCGATTGCCGACTGCGCCGCGCGGTAGGAGGTGTACTCCGCATTGATCAGGAACGCGGTGAGGATGGCGAAGAGGCTGCCGAACGCTGTCATGTACGCCGCCGAGACGATCGACGCACGCTCTCGCGACTCCTTCGGAAGTGCCCGGTGGAACACGAACGCCAGAATGAGCGCAAAG
>JBILVH010000247.1:0-3093 GCA_044370555.1 Candidatus Nanopelagicales bacterium | reverse complement strand
GGTTCGGCCCGACGATGAGCACTCCGGACCGCGCCAGCCGCTCGCGGTAGGTGTAGAGCAGGTAGGCCGCACGATGCAGCGCAACGACGGTCTTGCCGCACCCGGGACCGCCGCTCACGACGAGCGGCCCGGGGAGCGGGGCGCGGATGATCTGATCTTGCTCGGCCTGGATCGTCGCCACGATGTCGTGCATGCGCCCGGTGCGCTTCGCGCTGAGAGCCGCCATCAGGGCACCGGACCCGTGGACATCGGTCCCGTCCGCGATGTCGACGTCGAGGACGTCGTCCTCGACCCCGGTCACGGTGCGATCCCGCAGAGAGATGTGCCGACGACGGCGCACTCCCATCGGATTCGCCCCCGTGGCCTGGTAGAACGGCTCGGCCGCGCGTGCCCGCCAGTCCGTCAGCAGAGGTTGCTGGGCATCGTCGACCAGACCGACGCGCCCGATGCTCCGTGTATCGCCGTCATGGAGCAGCAATGACCCGAATACCAGCCTGTCCTCGGCCGCGCGCAGCGCGGCCAACCGCTCGGTGAACAGCCGGATGAACGCCTCCTGCTCCACGCGAGCTGCTGGGGTCCCGGTCGATAGCGAACGGCGTGAGCGCGCAAGATCGTCCTCGGTACGCGCCACGACGACGTCAAGCCGGGCGTACAGCGCATCGACCGCGCCCTGCTCTGCCGCGATGGCGCGCTGGAGGGCCGACTGACCAGTCATGGCCCGCCCACCGCTACGCGTCGATCCGTGATCGCTCCAACGTTCGAGCGCCGTCCACGATGAACTCCTTGCGCGGGGCCACCTCCGACCCCATCAGCAGGTCGAACACCCCGGATGCAGCCGCACCGTCCGCGACCCTGATGCGGCGCAGGGTCCGACTGGCCGGATCCATCGTCGTATCGCGCAGCTGCTTGGCGTCCATCTCGCCGAGGCCTTTATAGCGCTGCACGGGGTCCTTGATGCGCCTGTCCTTGCGCTTCAGGTCGGCGACGATCGAGTGCATCTCCTGGTCGCTGTAGGCGTAGATCACGTCATTCGGCTTCGAACCGGCATTGATGACTTCTATGCGATGCAATGGCGGCACGGCCGCATACACGCGTCCGGCGTCGAGGAGCGGCTGCATGTAGCGGTGGAAGAGGGTGAGCAAGAGGCAGCGGATATGAGCACCGTCGACGTCGGCGTCGGTCATTACGATCACCTTGCCGTAGCGCACCTGGTCGAGGTCGAAGGTGCGACCAGAGCCCCCGCCCAGTACCTGGATGATCGCCGCGCACTCGGCGTTGTGCAGCATGTCGGACAGGGACGACTTCTGGACGTTGAGGATCTTGCCGCGGATCGGCAGCAGGGCCTGGAACTCCGCGTTGCGCGCGACCTTCGCGGTACCGAGCGCGCTATCGCCCTCGACGATGAACAGTTCAGAGTGTTCCACGTCAGAGGAGCGGCAGTCGGCCAGTTTCGCGGGAAGTGCGGAGGACTCCAGGGCAGTCTTGCGCCGCTGGGTATCACGATGTGACCGGGCCGCGACCCTTGCCCGCATCGCATTCGCGATCTTCTCCAGCACCGTGCGCACGTTCGCCTTCTCCCCGCGCGGGGGCGACGAGCACCAGGCGGTGAACTCCTTGGCAACGATCTGGGAGACGATGCGCGTCACGGCGGGCGTGCCAAGGATCTCCTTGGTCTGCCCTTCGAACTGTGGCTCGGCGAGGCGCACGGTCACCACCGCCGTCAAGCCTTCGAGGATGTCCTCCTTGGCGACATTGTCGTCATTCGCCTTGAGGATCTTCGCCGATCGCAGCGCGTCATTGACGGACTTCACCAGCGCGCGTTCGAACCCCGCAAGGTGGGTGCCGCCCTTGGGTGTGGCGATGACGTTGACGAAGGAGCGCACGTCGGTGTCGTAGCCGGAGTCCCACCGCATCGCGATGTCGACGGCGACATCGCGCTCGACGTCGCTAGGAGTCATGTGACCCTTGTCGTCCAGGACAGGCACGGTCTCGGTGAACCGGCCCTCACCGCGTAGCCGGATGACACCGCAGACCGAGTCGCCGCGCGACAGGTGCTCGACGTACTCGCTTATCCCGCCCTTGTGGAGGTACGTCTCCGATGTGGGGGCAGCCGGGTCACGCTCGTCGACGAGAGTTATCGACAGGCCGGGCACGAGGAAGGTCGATTGGATGATCCTGTCGCGGATGAGCGCGATGTCGTATGCGGCGTCGCGGGTGAAGATCTGCGAGTCGTACCACCACCGGACGCGGGTCCCGGTGCGCGTGCGCGGCACCTTGCCGCTGACCCGCAGACCGCTGCGCTTGGTGAACTCGGCATCCGGTCCGGCACCCGCGAACTCGCCGGCAACACCCCTGCGGAACGAGATGGTGTGCGTCGATCCGCCGCGGTCGACTTCGACGTCCATGCGCGATGACACCGCGTTGACCACGGAGGCGCCCACTCCGTGCAGACCCCCTGACACGGCGTACGACCCACCGCCGAACTTGCCGCCCGCATGCAGTTTGGTCATGACGACCTCGACGCCGGTCAGCTTCGTGCGCCGCTCGACATCGACCGGGATGCCCCGGCCGTCGTCACTCACCTCGACCGATCCGTCGGGGTCCAGCCGGATCATGATCGCATGGCACCACCCGGCGAGGGCCTCGTCGATCGCGTTGTCGAGGATCTCCCAGACGCAGTGCATGAGGCCGCGTCCGTCCGTCGAGCCGATATACATCCCGGGGCGCTTGCGCACCGCCTCGAGACCCTCGAGCACGGCGATGTTCTTGGCCGAGTAGGCGGCTGCGCTCTCCGCCGCAGCGCCGTCACCCGCCTTGGCCGCACTCCGGGCACTGGCTCGCGGGCTCACGGCATTCGACCCTACCGGCCCTTGCGACGATCAGGTCGCGGACGACGACCCAAGAGCACCCGTGTCGGGCGCTCCCAGCTGCTCGTGACGCCGGTCACAAGGAGGCGCGTCACGCTCGGTAGGACACGATCCGCCGCGGGGTGTCACGGCGCGACGGGAACAGATCGGGGGTGTAAGACTGTTGTAGCAACCGCACGGCCCTTCCGACCCGACGCGAGAGTGCAGGAGAGACGATGACTCAGAC
>JBILVH010000246.1:0-3098 GCA_044370555.1 Candidatus Nanopelagicales bacterium | reverse complement strand
CACCGTGGCGGCGAAGGATCTCGGTGATCGTCAGCACCAGATCGGTCGCGGTCGCACCCGGTCGCAAGGAGCCGCTCAACTTGAAGCCGAGCACGGGCGGGATGAGCATCGACACGGGCTGGCCGAGCATTGCGGCCTCAGCCTCGATGCCGCCGACTCCCCACCCGAGCACGCCGAGCCCGTTGACCATCGTCGTGTGCGAGTCAGTGCCGACCACCGTGTCGGGGTAGGCCTCTCCCCCGCGAGCCATGATCACGCGGGCGAGGTACTCGATGTTGACCTGGTGCACGATGCCGGTCCCCGGCGGCACCACCTTGAACTCCTCGAAGGCGCTCTGCCCCCACCGGAGGAACTGATAGCGCTCGAGGTTGCGCTCGTACTCCAGGGCGACGTTCAGGTCGGCGGCGTCCGCCCTGGCGAAGTAGTCCGCGATCACGGAGTGGTCGATGACCAGTTCGGCCGGCGCCAGCGGTTCGATCCGGGTCGGATCACCGCCGAGGTCGCGCATGGCCTCGCGCATCGTTGCGAGGTCGACGACGACCGGGACTCCGGTGAAGTCCTGCATCACGACGCGTGCCGGCGTGAACTGGATCTCGCGCGGGTCGACCTCCGCGGGATCCCATGACGCCAGGGCTTTGATCTGCTCGGCCGTGACGTTGGCACCGTCCTCGGTGCGCAGGAGGTTCTCGAGCAGGATCCGGTGCGTGAACGGTAGGTGATCGCTTCCGGGCACGGCCGAGAGCGCGTAGATCGTGTATGTCTCCGACCCGACGGTCAGCGTCGTCCGAGCGCCGAAACTGTCGAGACTGGCCATGGGTGTGCCCTCCTGATTCACGATCTCGGTTCACGCCTGATGCGCGATTCCGTGGTACCCGCTGACCGCGCGGTCTCCCCCGGTATCGCGCACGACTTTAGCGCCCGCGCCTGCGGGGACGGTCGTCCCCCTGCGCCTAGACTCACTCGCCATGTGCGGCATCGCGGGTGCGATCGGCGTGCCCGCCGTGACGAGGCCACTCATCGGACCGATGCTGCACGTGATCACTCATCGTGGGCCGGACGACGAGGGGCGATGGACCGGCCCGCTGCTGTCGCTGGGCATGCGGCGCCTGTCGATCATCGACCTCGCGGGCGGGCACCAACCCATCTGGACGCCGGACGAGTCGGCCGTCATCGTGTTCAACGGCGAGATCTACAACTACGGGGAACTGCGCGCGGAACTTGCGGCGGCCGGCTATCCGTTCCGCACCAACAGCGACACCGAGGTAATCCTCGCGCTCTACGACGTCCAGGGCCGAACCGACCCAGCCGCCATGCTGCGCCGTCTCCGAGGCATGTTCGGGATCGCCATCTGGGATCTGCGCCTAGATCGGCTCCTCCTCGCGCGGGACCATTTCGGGATCAAGCCGCTATACCTCGGCTACGACCACTCTGGCCACCTGTGTGCCTTCGGGTCCGAACTGAAGTCGCTGCTGCTAGATGACCGGATCGATCGCACTGTGGACTCCGATGCCGTCGTCAACTACCTGTCCTTCCAGTTCAACCCGCTGGCCACCTCGATGGTGAGGGGGATCGAGCGCCTCGGGCCCGGATCATTCGTCACAATCGCCCTGCGCGACGGTCTCGTACATGAGGAGCGCTTCTGGGAGTTCGAGTTCACTGGCGACCGGGACGACCTCGACGAGGCCACATCGGCCACCCGTGCGGTGCTGACCGACTCCGTCGCCCATCACGTGATCAGTGATGTGCCGGTCGGCGCGTTCCTGTCCGGCGGTGTCGACTCCGCCATCACAGCAACGCTCATGCAGCGGCAGCGGGCCGCACATGGCCTCGAACCGGTCAAGACGTTCACGATCGGCTTCGACGAGGTCAGCGAACTCGCCGAGGCACGACAGGTTGCCACGCGGATCGGCAGCGATCACCACGAGGTGCGTGTCTCGCGTGATGAGTACCTCGAGGTCCTCGATTCGGTGGCCTGGCACTTCGACGAACCGGTCGCCGACCCGTCCGCCGTCGCGCTGTACTTCCTCGCCCGGGCTGCGCGCGAGGAGGTCAAGGTCGTGCTCTCCGGCGAGGGTGCCGACGAACTCTTCGGCGGCTACCTCATCTATCGCGAACCCAAGGCCCTCGCACCAGTTGCGCGGGCGCCGCGTGCCCTGCGATCGGGTGTGCTCGGCCCAGTGAGTCGTCTGCCCTTCGGCTTCCCCGGCCGCGGCTACCTGCGCCGCGGGCTGACACCGTTCGCCCAGCGTTACATCGGCAACGCCTACATCTTCCGACCCCACGAGGTCCGCACCCTGTGGCGCGGCGCCTTGCCCGACATCACCCACATCCGCCCCGCCGACGCTCTGCGCCAACGGTTGGCCCCTGGGATGCCCGATGCACGCAGGATGCAACTGGTGGACATCGCGTACTGGCTGCCCGGCGACATCCTGGCGAAGGCAGACCGGATGACGATGGCGCACTCACTGGAACTGCGCGTCCCCTATCTGGACGTCGAGGTGGCCGGGCTCGCTGCCACCATCCCCGATCGGTGGAAGTACCGCGACGGCACCACCAAGTGGCTTCTGCGCCGAGCCTTCGCCGACATCCTGCCGACCGAGACGGCGGGCCGCCGCAAACTCGGCTTCCCGACCCCACTGCGTTACTGGCTGCGCCAGGATCCGAGCTGGTTCAAGGAACGCATCTTCGGTGACGAGTACATCGGCTCCCACATGCACCCCGCACCGATCGAGCGTCTCTTCACTGACCACCTCGCGGGCACCGCGGATAACTCGCGCAAGATCTACGTCCTCCTCATGCTTGCACTGTGGCGCAGGGCATTCCCAGGCATCACCTAGCACCGGCGGCGCGGGGCGACGCTATGCGCCTTCGTCATCGGCGCGCCGCTCCGACGAGATCAACTGCCAGGGGACGCTCACGACCATCACCCCGGGCATGAAGAGCAGACGCGCCTTCAGCCGGAGCGCGGATTGGTTGTGCAGCAGTTGCTCCCACCAATGCCCGACCACGTACTCGGGGATGTACACCGTGACGAGGTCACGCGGATTGTCACTCCGCAATCGCCGCACGTAGTCGAGGAACGGTCGGGTGATCTCGCG
>JBILVH010000245.1:0-3105 GCA_044370555.1 Candidatus Nanopelagicales bacterium | reverse complement strand
CGCGGGCGACCTGCTGCTGCTGGTCGGGGCGAATGAACCGGTCGGGTTCCGCGACGCATTGGCGCGGCAACTCGAGCTCTATGCGCCCGGCGGTGCGGAGGGGACGACGTACGGCGATCTCGCCGATGGAACAGCCGTGCGCGCGCAGACGATCCCCGGTGTGGAGCACCTGACGATCGTGTGGGTGCAGGGCACCGCGGACGCAGCGGTGGCGTGGATCGGCGGCGCAGTGGGCGGCCCCGAGCAGGCGGCCGCGATCGACGTGGCGTGGCTGTGGCTCATCGGGATGCTCGTGGCCGCGATCCTGCTCGCAGTGCCCCTGGCCGCGCTGGTCTATCGCGTGGCGGGGGCGCGCGGGGTGCCGACGTGGCCCGGCGGGGTGCGCGTGCGGTGGGCGCTGCCGGTCGCGGTGGCGGGCGCGGTGGCTGCGGCGGTGGTGGCGTGGGTTGCTCGGCCGGTCACCGAGGCCGTGCCGCTCGCCGTGGGCGGCTACCTCGCGGTGTGGTTCGCGGTTGCGGGGCTCGTGATGGGCGGCGCGGCGCTGTGGCTGCGGCGGCGCGCCGGGGCGCCGCTGACCTGGGCGCCGCGGCAGGTGGTCGCAGGAGTCGCGATGGCGGCGTACATGACGGTGTGCCTGCTGGTCGCATCGCGGCTGACGTGGGCCGAGGCGGCCTTCGTCGGGGCGCGGCCGCTGATGGCGCTGCTCCTAGTGGTGAGCTTCGGGCTGTACTGCCTCGGCGACGAGGCGCTTGTCGCGCGGACGCGGGGGTGGGCGCGGGCTGGGCTGGTCGCGTTCAACCGGTTGGTCACGGTGGTCGCGCTACTCGCGGCGGTACCGCTGCTCGGGGCGCCGCGGGTGCTCACGTTGCAGGTGCCGCTGATGGTGCTGCTCTTCGCGGTGCTGGCCGGGGTGGCCGCGGTGGTGCGGCAGCGCACCGCGGACCCGATCGGGCCCGCGCTCGTGCAGGCGGTGCCGATCGCCGCGATCGTCGCCGCGAGCTTCCCGCTCGTCTGACGCCAGCCCCCCTCCCGACCTCCCCCGACCTTTGGTGCAAACAGCGCGCTTTTCGCGTCTTATGCACCAAAGTTGGGGTGGATCGCCTGGGTGGATCGCCTGGGTGGATCGCCTGGGTGGATCGCCGCCCCGTGCAGGGTGCCCGCGGAGCACTCAGTCCGTCAGGACTGCTGGCCCATCGACCACAGCGCCCACACCGTCGTACGCACCGACCGCGGCTGCTGCAGCACAGTGCGTACCGTGAATGCGACATCCTCGTCGCGCATGTACGCCGCTAGCGCCGGGTCACCGGCTGTGCGGCCATAACCGAGCGCGAACTCCGTCTCCACACCCGCTGGGCAGATCGCCGTCACGCGGATCCCCTTCTCGCGCAGTTCGCGATCGAGCGCGCCCGCGAGACCGACCTGCGCGAACTTGGTCCCGGCGTACACCGCCTCGTCCCCGCCGCCGCGCAGACCGGCGACCGAACTCACGATCACGATGTCACCGCCGTCGGCGAGCAGGTGCGGCACGGCCGCGCGCACCGTCCACACGGTGCCCGCGTAGTTCGTCTCCATCATGCGGTCGATCTCATCGTCGGAGTGGTCGAGGATCGAGCCGTACATCCCGATGCCGGCGTTGGGTACGACGGAATCGATGCGCCCCCACGTGTCTAGTGCGGCAGCGACGAGCCGCGCATTGTCGTCGGGACGGCGTACGTCCATCTCGACCGCGACCGCGCGGTCCGCACCCAACTCGTCGACCAGCGCGTGTAGTCGGTCGCCTCGCCGGGCGCCGAGTGCCACACGGGCACCGGCGTCGACGAGAGTGCGTGCGGTTGCCGCGCCGATGCCCGCCGTCGCGCCGGTGATGACGACAACGGTGTCGGTGAGATCGCGGATCGGATAGGTCATCGGGTCTCCTCGGTGCCGGTGATCTGGTTCGATGGTCGGATGATCCACACTCCGGAAGGCACACAGCCGTTGCGCGTCGCGCTGCTCGGCTACGGCCTAGCCGGTCGAGTCTTCCATGCACCGCTGATCCGCGCAGAGCCGCTGCTACGGCTACGAGCGATCGTGACCGCCGACCCCGAGCGCGCCGCGCAGGCGGCTGCGGACAACCCCGGGGTCGCGGTGCTCGGTAGCGCCGACCAGGTGTGGCAGTCGGCCGATGACTACGACCTCGTCGTCATCGCCACGGCCAACATCGTCCACGTCGAGCAAGCGACCGCCGCGCTCACCGCCGGCCGCCACGTGGTCGTCGACAAGCCGGTCGCCCCGAGCGCGGAAGACACCATGCGCCTCGTCGCCCTCGCACATGATGCGGGCCTGGTGCTGCAGGTCTTCCAGAACCGCCGCTGGGACAGCGACTTCCGCACCCTGCAGGCGCTGCGCTCCGAGTGCGGCCGAATCCACCGGTTCGAGAGTCGGTTCGAGCGCTGGCGACCGGACCCGCGTGGGGTCTGGCGCGAGAGTGCCGACCCCGCGGCGATGGGTGGCCAACTCCTCGACCTCGGCGCCCACCTGGTCGACCAGGCGCTTCAGCTCCTCGGCCCGGTCCGCACCGTGACGGCCGTCGTACGACGGGTGCGGGCGGTCGACCAGGCCGACGACGATGCGCTGGTGCTTCTGGAGCACACCGCGGGCGCTACATCGCTGCTGTCGGTGAGCGCGGTGACCGCGGTGCCGGGCCCGCGCTTCAGGCTGCTCGGCGCCGACGGCGGCTTGGTGATCGACCTCGGCGACACGCAGGAGGACGTCCTGCGCGCGGGCGGTCGGCCCGGGGCGGGCCCGTGGGGCCGCGAGCCCGAGTCACGGTTCGCCTCCGTCGTCACGCGCGACGGCGAGCGCCGCGCACCGCTCGTCGATGGCGCGTGGCCGACGTTCTACGCGGGTGTTGCGCGCGCGATCGTGTACGGCGAGCCGGTGCCGGTGCCGAATGCCGAGGTGATCGACGCAATGCGGGTGCTGGACGCGGCCCGCCGCTCAGACGGCGCCCGCGTCGCTCTCTGACCCTCGCACCGCGGCCGTCGCACCGCGGCCGTCGCACCGCGGCCGTCGCACCGCGGCCGTCGCACCGCGGCCGTCGCACCGCGGCCGTCGCACCGCGGC
>JBILVH010000243.1:0-3118 GCA_044370555.1 Candidatus Nanopelagicales bacterium | reverse complement strand
GGGATCACCGCGGCGTGTCCGACCGTCGGGTCACTGAAGGAGCCGGTCCGTTGCGCCGCGAGACCGGTGTCCCAGACCTGTCCCCACAAGCCCCGATCGGTGGCCGGATCCCACGCGGCAGCGGAATCCGCTGGCAGTGCTGCGACGTCGACGAGCGCATCGCCGTCCACGCGCACGAACACGCGGGCGGCCAGCACGTCCGGGAAGCCGCGGTGCAGTGCCTCCAGGGCGGACTCCGCCTGGCTGACCGCATCGAGCCCCGCCGGGAGGCCGCGGGCCACCTCGCGCAGCGCGGTCAGAAGCCGGTTCGCGGTCGCATAGTCGGTCGCCGGCGGTGCGATTCGACTCCGGACGTAGACGACAGCCCAGGCAGCCAGCGCGACGGCGCACGTGACCGCGAGCCACAGCACGACGTCGACTGCGCCGTCCGGGATGGGGCTCTCCGGCCGGATCGCCTCGGCGATCACGATGGTGACCGATGCGACGGCAACCACGGCAAGGGCCCCGAGGTACCTCGCCCGCAGGGCGGCGATCACCACCGGTGCGGCGAGGTAGGGGAGGATCGCTACTGGTTCGCCGGGCGCGATCACCGCGATCACCGCTGCGGCCACCGTCTCCACGAGGATGACGAGATAGTCGAGCCAGACCGGACCGCGGAGGACGCTCGCCAGCACTGCGACCGCGGCCAGGAGTGACAGCGCCAGGCCGCTTCGGACGGGACTGGAGAGTGCCAGCGAGACGAGCAGGCAGACGAGGAGCGCGCTCGCACGCAGGATGACGTCCAGCACCGCCCGGCTCAGGTGCTCGCGCGCGAGGGTGGCCACCCCCGCATGATGCCCTACCCCAGCGGTCTACTCAGGCGTACAGGCCTTCGACGTCAGCGGAGAACTCCTTCATGACGACATTGCGCTTGAGCTTCATGGACGGGGTCAACTGCCCGCCCTCCTCGGTCCAGTCCACGCCGAGGATCGAGAACTTCTTGATGGCCTCTGCGTTCGACACCGCCTTGTTGGCCTCGTCGACAGCCCGCTGCACCTCGGCGACTAGGTCTGGGTCGTTCCGCAATTCCTCGATCGTGGCGGTGGCGGGCTTGCCCGACGCCTTCAACCAGGCGGGGAAGGACTCCGGGTCGATCGTCACCAGCGCCGCGATGAACGGCTTGTTGTCGCCGACCACCATGCACTGGCTGATCAGCCAGTGGGCGCGGATGCGGTCCTCGAGGACGGCGGGTGCGACGTTCTTGCCACCCGCGGTGACGAGGAGCTCCTTCTTGCGACCGGTGATCCGGACGAAGCCCTGGTCGTCGATCTCGCCGATGTCGCCGGAGTGGAACCACCCGTCGCTCTCGAGCACCTCGGCGGTGGCGGTCGGGTTCTTCCAGTAGCCCTGGAAGATCTGCGCGCCGGCGAGCAGGAGCTCGCCGTCGGCTGCCACCTTCACGCTCGCCCCCGGGAACGGCTGGCCGACGCTGCCGATACGCAGTGCATTGGGCCGGTTGACCGTCGTGGCCGCAGAGGTCTCGGTGAGCCCGTACCCCTCGAGGATCGTGACCCCGATGCCGCGGAAGAAGTGTCCGAGGCGCTCGCCCAGCGGTGCGCCGCCGGAGACGGCCCACGCGACCCGCCCACCCATGGCAGCCCGCAGTTTGCCGTAGACCAGCTTGTCGAAGAGGCCGTGCTTGATCTTCAGGCCGAGGCCGCCACCCTGTCCGTCGAGGGACTTGCTGTAGGCGATCGCCGTCTCGGCCGCGGCGTTGAAGATCTTCTCCTTGCCGTCGCCCGCGGCCTTCTGCTGCGCGGAGTTGTAGACCTTCTCGAAGACGCGGGGCACCGCGAGCAGGAAGGTCGGCTGGAAGGCCTGGAGATCAGCGAGCAGGTTCTTGATGTCGGGGGAGTGGCCGAGCCGCACGCCGGAGCGCAGGCATCCGAGTTGGATGATGCGGCCGAATACGTGCGCGATCGGCAGGAAGAGCAGAGTTGAAGCGCCGGGGACGAGGAATACGTCGGGCATGCCTTGTACGACGTTGTCGACCTCGAACATGAAGTTGCGGTGGGTGAGCATGCAGCCCTTGGGGCGACCGGTCGTCCCGGACGTGTAGATGATCGTGGCGAGTGAGTCGGGCGTGACGCTCGCGCGACGGGCCTCGAGAGTGTCGTCCGACACCGTCGCGCCCGCCTCCTTCAACTGGTCGATGGCGCCGTGGTCGAAGATCCAGGCATTGGCGACGTTGGGTAGGTCGGGCGCGACCTCGTCGAAGACGGCCTTGTTCTTGTCGCTTTCGAGGAAGACCGCGACCGCATCGGAATCCGAGAGGATCCACTGCACCTGCTCGGCCGAGGAGGTCTCATAGATCGGCACACCTACGCCACCGGCGTACCACACCGCGTAGTCGACGACGGTCCACTCGTACCGCGTGCGCGACATGATGCCCACGCGCGCGCCTGCCTCGATGCCGGCGGCGATCAGCCCCTTCGCTACGGCCTTGACCTCGTCCAGGAACTGCTGCGAGGTGACTCCCACCCAGGCGCCGCCGCGATGGACCGAGAGGGCGACACTGTGCGGGTTCGCCGTCGCCGGTTCGATGATGTGGTCGACCAGGTTGCCGGTGGTCGGCGGGGCGACGATGGCCGGAACGTTGAATTCGGTCTTCATGCTGGCTCCTTCGGCAGGCAGGTGGTGGGTACGGTACGGGAAAGTGGGCCACTCGGCCAGAGGTTGGCGACAGAGGTGACAGGGTCCGAGCCAGGGGCGAAGGGAGGGTGATGAATCGGATCGATCTGGTCGACGAGACGTTCATCGCCGCACCTGCACCCCTGCTCGCTACGACGATCGCCGACCCGGCGCGTTGGGCCGCGTGGTGGCCAGACCTCGAGGCATCGGTCTTCATGGACCGCGGCCTGGAGGGGTTGCGGTGGACCGTCGTCGGTGCCCTGGTCGGGACGGCGGAGATCTGGCTGGAGTCGTTCAACGACGGGGTGATCGTGCATTACTTCCTGCGCGCCGATCCGAGCGAGCCCGGTAGGCCGCACGTGCCGCGAGCCCTGCCGGACAGCCCGCGGGGGCGACGAGTGGCGGACCGACTGCGGGTGCGGCGTGCGCTCGCGTGGAAGCGCAGCGT
>JBILVH010000242.1:0-3124 GCA_044370555.1 Candidatus Nanopelagicales bacterium | reverse complement strand
CGCGAAGAAGGAGCCGCCCGGGATGGTCAGGCTCAGGTCATCCACAGCCGTGACCGGTCCGTAGGCCTTCGTCACCTCGACGAGCCGCAGATCCTCGACCGGGTTCGCCCGCGACGGCCCTGGCATCGCGCTAGTTCCCGATCGCCTTCTGGAACTCCCTCTGGTACTTCTCATCCTGCTCGGGGGTGAGTTCCATGAACACGTATGCCCGCTTCAGGGTCTCCGCGCTCGGGAAGATGTACTGCGCGTTCACGAGTGACGGGTCGACCGCTTCCATGGCTTCCTGCGCACCTGAGACCGGACAGATGTACTGCACGTAGGCGGCAACCTCCGCGGCGATCTTGGGGTCGTAGTAGAAGTTCATCAGCAGCTCGGCGTTCTTCTTGTGGGGCGCGAGCGCGGGGATGAGCATGTTGTCGGTCCAGAGGGTGCCGCCGGTCTCGGGCAGATCGCTGGCGAAGGCATCGCCGAGCTGCACGATGTCACCCGACCAGCCGATCACCGCGATGACATCGCCACTCTCGAGGGCGCCGAGGTAGTCGTTGCCAGTCACCTGGCGGATCTGGCCGCTGTCGACCTGCTGCTGCAGGGCAGCAATGGCCGCGTTGAACTGGTCCTCGGTGAAGTTCGACGGGTTCGCCCCCTGCCAGGCGAGGATCAGACCCATCGTGTCCCGCATCTCGGACAGCACCGTGATGCGGCCCTTCAGCTTCGGATCCCACAACTGGTCGAGGCTGGTCATCTTGTCGACCCCGAGGGCACCCTTCAGCCCTTCCACGTTCCAGCCGAGGACGCCGAAGCCGGACTGCCACGGGAGGGTGAAGTCGCGGCTCGGGTCGAAGCCGACGTTCTGGAGGCTGGGGATCAGATTCGCGGCGTTCGGCATCAGCGCCTTGTCGAACTTCTGCGCATAACCGTTCTGGATCCACAGCGCCGCCATCCAGTCGGTCAGGACGACCACGTCGCGGTCGATGCTCTGGCCCGACTCCAACTGGGCGCGCACCTTCGCGTAGAACTCGTTGTTGTCGTTGATGTCCTCGGTGTACGTCGGCTTGATGCCCGTAGCCGCCTCGAACTGCCCGAGGCTGTTCTCGTCGATGTACGACGTCCAGTTCGACCAGAGGACGGTCTTGTCGGTGTCGGAGCGGTCCGATGCGCTGGGAGCGACCGTCGGCGACGCGCTCGTCTCGCCGCCACCGCCGCCGCCACCGGCGCCGCACGCCGCGACCGCTGCGGCCGCACCGCCGACCCCGGCGACCTGCAGGAGGCGCCGCCGGGAGATGGCCTGGCGGCTCATCTCGATGACGGCCTGGGCATGGGGGCTCACTGGGCGCTTCATGCTTGCATCCTCCTCGGCTACGCGGCCGGCGTACCTGGACCGACCTTCATCCACTGCTGGAAACTATGACACCACCCGGTCCCGAATGCGCTCCGACGCCCCCGGCGGTTCGGCTGCTACCGTGGGATGAGTCAACGAGCGATCCGGGATGCGGCCCGATCACGTCACGTGCCCACGCGTCGGGTGCCTCCATGGTGCCACTTCCGGGCGGACGGCGGCAGCCGCATCGAGGAATCCCTCCCCCAGCGACGAGCGGCCGAGGTGGCGCCGCGGATGAGGTGAAGGTGATGTACACCGTCGACCATTGGATCTCTGGGCGGCGCAGCGCCTCGGCATCGGGCCGGATGGGGCCGGTCTACAACCCCGCCACGGGCGAGCAGCAGGGTCAGGTGGGCCTCGCGTCCGTAGCGGAGGTCGACGCCGCCGTGGCCAGCGCCGTGGCCGCTTTCCCGGCTTGGCGCGAGGTGTCCCTGTCGAAGCGGGCCGACATCATGTTCCGGTTCCGCCAGATCCTGGACTCCCGACGCGCCGAGATCTGCCAGGTGATCTCCGCCGAGCACGGCAAGGTGCCCTCGGACGCCGCGGGCGAGCTGGCCCGCGGGATCGAGAACGTCGAGTTCGCATGCGGCATCCCGCAGGCCCTGAAGGGGTCCTACAGCGAGCAGGTATCCGGGGGGGTTGACGTCTACTCGATCCGCCAGCCGCTCGGCGTCGTCGCGGGCATAACGCCGTTCAACTTCCCCGCGATGGTCCCGATGTGGATGTTCGCCAACGCGCTGGCGACCGGCAACTGCTTCATCCTCAAGCCCAGCGAGAAGGACCCGTCGATGTCGCTCCTCATCGCGGAGATGCTCGCCGATGCCGGCGTCCCCGACGGAGTGTTCACCGTCGTACAAGGTGACCGGGTTGCCGTCGATCGGATCCTTGAGCATCCCGACATCACCGCGGTGTCTTTCGTCGGGTCGACACCGATCGCCCGTCACATCTACGCGACGGGGACGGCGAACGGCAAGCGGGTGCAGGCACTCGGCGGGGCCAAGAACCATATGGTCGTGCTGCCTGACGCAGACGTCGATATGGCCGCGGACGCCGCCGTGAGCGCTGGGTTCGGGTCGGCCGGTGAGCGGTGCATGGCGATCTCGGTGGTTGTGGCCGTCGGCGCGGTGGCCGACCCGCTGGTCGATGCGATCGCCGCGCGACTACCGAAGGTGAAGGTCGGACCGGGCACGGATCCGGATGCCGAGATGGGCCCGCTCATCACCGCGGAGCACCGTGACAAGGTGGCGTCGTACCTCGAGTCGGCACCCCGCGAAGGGGCTCGAATCGTGGTGGACGGCCGCGAGGCCGATCTGCCGGCCCGCGGCTTCTTCCTCGGGGTCTCGCTCGTCGACGAGGTGACCCCGGAGATGGCGTGCTACCGCGATGAGATCTTCGGCCCGGTGCTGAGTGTCGTGCGTGTGGACACCTACGAGGATGCCGTCGCCCTGGTCAACGCCAATCAGTTCGGCAACGGCACGGCGATCTTCACCCGCGACGGCGGTGCGGCACGCGCCTTCCAGTTCGATATCAACGTGGGGATGGTCGGCATCAACGTGCCGATCCCCGTACCGGTGGCGTACTACAGCTTCGGTGGGTGGAAGGCGAGCCTGTTCGGCGACAGCAACATCTACGGGCCTGCGGGCGTGGACTTCTATACGCGGACGAAGACGGTCACCTCCCGGTGGCCGGATCCGGCGACCTCCTCGGTCGACCTCGGCTTCCCCCGCACCCGCTCGGGCTCCCCCC
>JBILVH010000031.1:0-11557 GCA_044370555.1 Candidatus Nanopelagicales bacterium | reverse complement strand
CGAACACGGTCCACAACGGGGGGATCCCCCGTTGCGCCAGCAGCATCGCGGGAACCGTCGTCACCAACAGAAGCTCGATGATCCGCGGCTTGGTCACGGCAACGTAGCGACCAACCAGGGACCCGGACCAACCTCCCCCGACGCGCGGCGGATGGAGTGGCGCGGTCACACCGGAATCCTAGGCGATGGCCCGCGCCCCGGCCGCGCCACGCACGTGCGGGGACGCGGCTCGGTAGTCTCGGCCCATGCCCCAGACCTGGACGGAATTGGACGACCGCGCAGTGGTGATGGCGAGGGCACTCGCCATGGATGCCGTGCAGAAGGTGGGCAATGGGCATCCCGGCACCGCGATGGCGCTCGCGCCGGCGGCATACCTGCTCTTCCAGCGATACCTGCGCCACGACCCGGCCGACCCGACCTGGCTCGGACGCGACCGATTCGTGCTGTCCGCCGGACACTCGAGCTTGACGCTGTACATCCAGCTATACCTGTCCGGCTACGGCCTTGACCTCAGCGACCTCGAGGCGTTCCGCACGTGGGGAAGTCGCACCCCCGGGCACCCCGAGCACGGGCACACGGTTGGTGTCGAGACCACAACCGGGCCCCTCGGACAGGGCATCAGCACGGCGGTCGGCATGGCAATGGCTCAGCGTTTCCAGCGGGCGCTCCTCGACCCGGATCGTCCAGCCGACCAGCGGAGTCCCTTCGATCACAGGGTCTGGGTCATCGCCTCGGACGGCGACCTCGAAGAAGGGGTGAGTTCCGAGGCTTCCTCGCTCGCGGGCACGCAGCAGCTGGCCAATCTGACCGTGATCTGGGATCACAACCGGATCTCCATCGAGGGCGACACCGCCCTGGCCTTCACCGAGGACGTTGTTGCGCGGTACGAGGCCTACGGATGGGTGACGCACACGGTCGCGACGCGAACCGACGGTTCGGTGGATGTTCAGGGGCTTGCCGCCGCCCTGGACGCCGCGACGAGTAGTGACCGGCCGACGTTCATAGCCCTCTCATCGGTCATCGCGTGGCCCGCTCCGCACGCGCGCGGTACCGCCAAGTCGCACGGGGCAGCTCTTGGCGTCGACGAGGTGGCGGCAACCAAGGTTGCCCTGGGTCTCGACCCGGCCACCAACTTCTTCGTCGACGACGAGGCGCTCGCCCACGCGCGAGAGGTACGGGTGCGCGGTGCTGCCGTCAGGGCTGAGTGGGAAGTCGCCTTCGAGGCATGGACCGGCGCACACCCGGCGCAGGCTCGGCTTCTAGACCGACTGCGGGCGCGAGCGCTGCCCGATGGACTAGCGGCGGCGCTGCCGACATTCACCGCCGGTTCAGCCGTCGCGACCAGGGCCGCTTCCGGGAAGGTGATCAACGCGCTCGCCGCCAAGATGCCTGAGCTCTGGGGTGGCTCCGCGGACCTCGCCGAGAGCAACAACACGACCATCGAGGATGCCGGGTCCTTCCTGCCCTCGTCATCGGACGTCCCGGGCGCGAGCCCTGCCGGGCGTACGATCCACTTCGGCATCCGCGAGCACGCGATGGGCGCGATCCTCAACGGCATCGCGCTCGAAGGACTCACCCGTCCATTCGGCGGGACTTTCCTCGTCTTCAGCGACTACATGCGCGGGGCCGTCCGGCTCTCGGCCCTGATGCAGACCGGAGTGGTGTACGTCTGGACTCACGACTCCATCGGCCTCGGTGAGGATGGCCCGACGCACCAGCCGATCGAGACCTTGTGGGCCCTGCGCGCGATCCCGGGGCTCGCGATCGTGCGACCGGCCGACGCCGGCGAGACCGCGCAGGCCTGGCTCGAAGCACTGCGCCACGGCACACCGGTCGGCCTTGCGTTGTCGCGCCAAGCATTGCCCGTTCTCGATGCCCAGGAGGCGATCGTCGAAGGCACGCGGCGCGGAGCGTACGTCCTACGGGATACCTCCGGCACGCCGGATGCTCTGATCATCGGCACCGGTTCAGAGGTCGCCCTGTGCCTCCAGGCCGCCGAACTCCTCGAAGCCGAAGGGGTCGCCGTACGTGTCGTCTCGATGCCGTGCATCGAGTGGTTCGAGGAGCAGGACCCCACCTACCGCGACCAGGTGCTCCCGCCGAACGTGCGCGCGAGGGTCAGCGTCGAGGCGGGTATCGCCCAGGGCTGGTGGAAGTACGTCGGCGACGCAGGTCGGTGCGTGAGCCTTGAGCACTTCGGCGCGAGCGCAGACGGACCGACCCTCTTCCGGGAGTTCGGCTTCACCGCCGAAGCAGTGGCAGCCGCCGTGCGGGCGTCGCTGGCGCAGGTAAAGGCTCGCGGCTAGCGGCGACGTCCGCTGCGGGACTGCAGGCGCTCAAGCGCCTCGTCCAGGATGGACTGCCCATCCGCGTCCGAACGGCGCTCCTTGACGTAGGCCAGGTGGGTTTTATACGGCTCGATCTTGGGTGGCGACGGGGGTGCCTGCTCGTCCTGGCTGGCGGGCCATCCGCACCGCGGGCAGTCCCAGGAGTCGGGGATCACGGCATCGGCGGCGAAGCTCGGCCGTGACTCATGGCCGTGCGCGCACCAGAACGTGACGGTCACCCGCGGAGCCGCCTCGCCACGCTCGGCCTCGCCCATCGGTCCGGCACCGACCCGGCTACCCCTGATCGCACTCCCTGATGCCACGTATCCTCCGACTCGGGTTCGTCTCTTCGGGCCTTGGTGCCCAGGTCTAGGTGCTGACGACTAGGTGCTGACGACTAGGTGCCGGTGCGGACCAGCAGGCCGACCGCCACGATGCACGCGGTCCAGACCAGGCCGACACCGATCGTCAGGCGATCGAGGTTCTTCTCCGCGACCGACGAACCGCCCACCGACGAAGTCACCCCGCCGCCGAACATGTCCGAGAGTCCGCCACCCTTGCCGCGGTGGAGGAGGATCAAGACGACGAGCAGCAGGCTGGTGATTGCCAGAAGGACACCCAGGGCGATCGTGAATGCGGTGATCACCGGCTCAGGATACGCGATCTGGAGCCGATCCTCGCACCGGGCGGCCGGTCAGGGGTGGAGTCGGTAGCGAACGATCCCCACGAACTCGTCCGCGTCCAGGCTCGCCCCGCCAACCAGGGCCCCGTCCACATCGGCCTCCGCCATGATGCCCGCGATGTTGGCCGCCTTCACGGATCCGCCGTAGAGGATCCGGGCGGCCGCAGCGGTCGCACTTCCGAACTCCGCCTTCAGCCAGGCGCGGACCGCCGAGCAGACCTCCTGGGCATCGGCTGGAGTTGCGACCTCGCCGGTCCCGATCGCCCAGACCGGCTCGTAGGCGATCGCAACGCGGCCGGCCTCGGCATCGGTCAGTCCGGTCAGCGCACCACTGAGTTGGGCGAGCACCCGGGCCACGTGGTCCCCCGACCGGCGAACCTCGAGGTCTTCGCCCACACACAGGATGGGGTCGATGGCGAACCGGAGGCAGGCCCGCAGCTTCGCAGCGACCAACTCATCGGTCTCCCCGTGCAGCGCGCGACGTTCACTGTGGCCGACCAGGGCGAAGCCGCACCCCAGCTTCGCCAGCATCCCGCCGGAGACCTCACCGGTGTAAGCCCCGGAGTCGTGGGACGAGATGTCCTGCGCTCCGTAGCGGATGCGATACCCGTCGGCATCGATGAGCGTCTGGACCGAGCGAATGTCGGTGAAGGGCGGCAGTACCACCACGTCCACACTGTCGTAGTCAGCGTCGTTGAACGTGAATGCCAACCGCTGCACCAGGGCGATTGCCTCGAGATGGTTCAGATGCATCTTCCAGTTCCCCGCGATGAGCGGTGTGCGTGAACTCATTCCTGCTCCAGTGCGGCTAGACCGGGAAGGGTCTTGCCCTCGAGGAATTCCAGGCTCGCCCCTCCCCCGGTGGAGATGTGCGAGAACCCTTGAATCCCCATGGCGTGGACCGCTGCGGCCGAGTCACCGCCCCCGACGACCGTGAATGCGGCGCTCTGCGCGATGGCTTCCGCCACCACGCGCGTCCCAGCGCTGAAGGCGGGGATCTCGAAGACGCCCATGGGCCCGTTCCACACAACGGTCGCAGCACTGCGAACGCAGTCCGCGAAGCGCCCCGCAGTCTGCGGTCCGATGTCAAGCCCCATCCACCCATCGGGGATCGCATCGGCGGCAACTGTTCGCGTCGGCGCTTCCGCGTTCAGGGACTCCGCTACGACGAGGTCCGTGGGGAGCAGGATCGCAACGCCCTTCGCCTCCGCGCTGCGAAGGAAACCTCGCACGGTGTCGACCAGATCCGGCTCGACGAGTGAGGCACCGACGCCGTGTCCCTGAGCCAGAAGAAAGGTGAACGCCATCCCACCGCCGACACACAGGGCATCGACCCGGTCGAGTAAGTGCCCGATGACGGCCAATTTGTCCGAGACCTTGGCTCCGCCCAGGACGACCACGTACGGTCGCGCCGGATCATCCACCACCGAACGAAACACCTGCACCTCGCGTTCCACGAGTAGACCCGCCGCACTGGGTAGCAGGGCCGCCACATCCGTCACCGATGCCTGCTCCCGGTGCACGACTCCGAAGCCATCGCTAACGAAAGCATCGGCGATACCGGCTAGCTCGGCGGCGAGCGTGCGGCGCACATCGGGATCCTTGGCTGTCTCCCGCGGATCGAACCGGATGTTCTCGAGGCAGACAACGCGCGACGCGCGGAGCAGATCGGGAACCTCGGCGGCGGAGTGGGCGAGCGGTACGCGTAGGCCGAGCCGCTCACCGATCCGGTCCGCCACCGGGCCGAGGCTGAGTGCGGTGTCGGCACCCCCCTTGGGCCGTCCGAGGTGAGACACGATCACCACCCGCGCATCCCTGTCCAGCAGGGACCGGATGGTCGGCAGACTCGCGAGTATCCGCGCCTCGTCGGTGATCCGGGGAGGGACGGAGCCCTTCTCGACGGGCACGTTGAGGTCCGCCCGGAGAAGGACAACCCGCCCTTCGACGGGCAGGTCCGCGAGTGATCGCACCACTACAGACGTTCGCCGACGTAGCGGGTCAGGTCGATCAGCCGGTTCGAGTAGCCCCACTCGTTGTCGTACCACCCGAGCACCTTGGCCATGGTTCCCAGGGAGTTCGTCAGCTGCGCGTCGAAGATCACCGATGCGGGGTCGGTCACGATGTCTGTCGACACGATGGGGTCCTCGGTGTAGCGCAGGATCCCGGCCAGCGGTCCCTCCGAAGCGGATCGCATAGCCGCATTGATCTGCTCGGCCGTGGCGGAGGACCGCAGCTCTACGGTGAGGTCCGTCGCCGAACCGGTCGGAGTCGGGACCCGCATTGCGTAACCGTCGAGGCGGCCCTTCAACTGCGGTAGCACCAGACCGATCGCCTTGGCCGCGCCGGTCGTGGTCGGAATCAGGTTGATTGCCGCAGCACGCGCCCGTCGCGGGTCGCTGTGCGGGAAGTCGAGGATCCGCTGATCGTTCGTGTAGGCGTGGATGGTCGTCATCATGCCGCGCTCGATGCCGAAGTTGTCATCGAGCACCTTCGCCATTGGCGCCAGGCAGTTGGTGGTGCAGGACGCGTTCGAGATCACAACGTCTTTCGCCGGGTCATAGACGGACTCGTTCACCCCCATGACGATCGTGCAGTCCTCATTCTTGGCGGGTGCCGAGATGATGACCTTCTTGGCGCCCGCGTCGACGTGCGCCCGTGCTTTCGTTGCGTCCGTGAAGATGCCGGTGGACTCGATGACGATATCGGCGCCGAGGGCTGCCCACGGCAGGGCAGCCGGGTCGCGTTCAGCCGTGACCCGGATCGTCGCATCGCCCACTGTCAGTTGACCGTCACCGGCCACCACCGGAACGGGGCAACGGCCAAGGATGCTGTCGTAGCTCAGCAGGTACGCCAGCGTGGCGGTGTCGGTCAGGTCGTTGATCCCGACGATCTCGACATCACCGGCGCCTGAGGCGATGAGGGCCCGGGTGAAATTCCTGCCGATACGGCCAAAGCCATTGATGCCGACCCTGATCACCACGTGCCACTCCTCACCCGGGATTCACACCGGGCACGCCCGCCCGGTCACGCGCCCAGCCTACCCATCGAGGTCGGCGACCAAATCGGGCTCCACCGCAGCCTCTGTGGGAGGGACACCGAGCTCCTCGGCTCGGCGGTCAGCCATTGCCAGCAGGCGTCGGATACGGCCCGCGATCGCGTCCTTCGTCATCGGTGGGTCGGCGAGTGCACCGAGCTCCTCCAGACTGGCCTGACGGTGCTCAAGACGCAGCCGTCCGGCCTCCGCGAGGTGATCGGGCACCTCGTCACCGAGGATTTCCAACGCTCGCTGGACTCTCGCACCCGCCGCGACGGCGGCCCGGGCCGACCGGCGCAGGTTCGCATCGTCGAAGTTGGCCAGCCGGTTCGCGGTCGCTCGCACCTCGCGGCGCATCCGCCGCTCCTCCCAGGCGAGGACGGACTCGTGGGCGCCCATACGGGTGAGGAGTGCCGCGATGGTGTCTCCATCGCGGATCACGACTCGGTCGACGCCGCGCACATCCCGGGATTTCGCCCCGAGGCCGAGCCGGCGGGCGGCGCCGACCAGTGCAAGGGCCGCCTCCGGCCCGGGACACGTCACCTCGAGTGAGGAGGAGCGACCTGGCTCCGTCAGTGAGCCGTGGGCCAGAAAGGCCCCCCGCCACGCGGCCTCGGCATCGCAGGCACCGCCGGAGACGACGGCCGGCGGGAGCCCACGAACAGGGCGACCGCTTGCGTCGACCAACCCCGTCTGCCTGGCCAGTGCCTCACCGCCATCGACCACGCGAACGACGTATCGATTGCCCTTGCGCAGACCGGAGTGATGCACAACCGACAGGTCACTGGTTTGACCGTAGACCTCGGAAAGGTCGGTCCTCAGCCTGCGAGCGATGGTGCTGGTGTCCACCTCGACCTCGACCACGATGCGCCCCGCCACGATGTGCAGCGCCCCGCCGAAGCGAAGCAGGGACGAGGTCTCCGCCTTGCGACAGCACGTCTTGGTGACAGTTAGTCTGCTGAGCTCGTCCTTGACGACGGCGGTCATCGCCATGGCGCGATCCTAGGGGGTACCGGTAGGGACTCCGTCACGTGCCGCAGGGCAGCCGCGAGGCGTTCGGGCTCGTGCCTGTTCGGATCGTCCGGGTCCCGGAGGTCCGCTTGGTGGACATAGGTTTCCGTAAGGCACTCCAGCAGGTCCGATCGGTCCACTGTAGAACCACGGTCGATGATGACCGCGTCGAGCGGGACGTCGGGCGCGTGCTCCGCGAATGCACGGACGTAGGACGCGGCCGTGTAGCCGGTCGTCTCCCCCCGCTGGGCGGACACGTTCACGACCAGGATCCGCAGCGCGCGTGTGCTGCACAGGGCCTTCCGGATCGACGGGACGACGACGTGCGGAAGGACCGAGGTGAACCAACTACCCGGCCCAAGGACGACAAGATCCGCTTCCTCGATCGCAGCGATTGCCTCGGGGCACGGTTGCGGCTCGGCGGGTTCCATGCGCAATCTCCGGACCGGGAATCGGCTGGTGGCGATCGAGACCTGTCCGCGCAGATGTTCCACACCCCTCTCGGTGCTGACCTCAGCGACCAACTCGACCGGCTCGCGAGCCGCTGGGAGCACACGCCCAGCGGTTCGCAGAAGTGCGCCCGCCCACTCAAGTCCAGCGACGAGATCGCCCGTCTCCTCCCATAGAGCCGCGATGAGTAGGTTGCCGACCGAGTGGCCGGCGAGGTGACCGGTCCCCTCGAACCGGTGCTGCATCACCCGGCTCCAGGTCTGCCCCCACGGGTCGTCACCGCACAGCGCCGCGAGGGCCATCCGGAGGTCACCCGGCGGTACGACCTTCAACTCGTCCCGGATGCGCCCGCTGGAACCACCGTCGTCACCTACGCCCACGATGCCGGTGATGCTCACGGGCAGCTGCCGCAGGGCCTGCAGCGTGACCGCCAGGCCGTGCCCGCCTCCGAGTGCGACGGCCCGCAGGTCGCTCACTCGCGCCCCAGGTCGCGGTGGACCACGAAGGGTTCGACACCGGTGAGGACAAGGCGAGCGGCGAGGTCCTCGGTGAGGGCGACGCTGCGGTGCTTCCCGCCGGTGCAGCCGATCGCGATCGTGGCGAATCGCTTGCCTTCGCGCAGGTACCCCGCGGCCACGAGACGCAGAAGGTCGGCGGCACGGTCCAGGAACTCGCGGGCGTCATCCGCGTCGATCACGTAGTCGTGCACTGCGGCGTCCAGACCGGTGAGGGGCTGAAGTTCCGGCACCCAGTGGGGATTAGGTAGGAAGCGCGCGTCCAGCACGATGTCCGCATCGACGGGGATGCCGTACTTGAAGCCGAAGGACAGCACCGTGGCGCGGAGACGGGCTGGCGTCGGGTCCCCAAAGGCGGCCTCGATCCGGCGGCGCAGGTCGTGGACATTCATCGTTGAGGTGTCGATGACCAGGTCCGCCCGACCGCGCACCTCGCTCAGCGCGACACGCTCGCGTCGCAGCCCATCGACGAGTCGCTCCCCCCGCTGCAATGGGTGGGGTCGGCGGTTGCTCTCGAATCTGCGGACCAGCGCTCCGTCCGATGCCTCGAGGAAGAGCAGGTTCACCGCGACCGGAAGTGTGCTCACCTGGTCGATTGCCGGTGACAGCATCTCGAAGAACGGTCCGCCACGAACATCGACGACCACGGCGACACGCTCGTGATCGGAGTTCTCCGCGATCGAGCTGATCGCCTCCGAAAGCAGCGTCGGCGGAAGATTGTCGACAACGAACCAGCCGAGGTCCTCCAGGGCACGAGCGGCGGTCGATCGACCCGCTCCGGACATGCCAGTCACGACTAGCACTTCGAGTGTGCGCACGACCCCCATCCTTACGCCTCGGGCGCAGCTTCGGCGGCCAAAGCAGAGTGAATCTGCGCGGCGAGGCCCGGGCCGATCCCGCGGACTGCGGCCAGGTCGTCCGGAGACGCCGAGCGGATCCGCTTCACCGATCCGAAGTGCTTCAGTAGCGTCCGGATGCGCGCCGGGCCGAGGCCCGGGATCGAGTCGAGTGCGCTCGCGGTCGCGGACCGGGAACGCTTCCGACGCTGCGCTTTGAGGGCGAATCGGTGGGCCTCGTCCCGGATCCGCTGCAGAAGGTAGAGCCCCTCGCTGCCGCGCGGGAGGATGACCGGGTGGGTCTCCCCCGCGGGCCACACCTCCTCCAGCCGCTTCGCGATCCCGATGACCGGCACGGCGGCACCGGCGGCTGCCACCTCGCGTGCCGCCACTCCCGCCTGGAGCGGGCCACCGTCGACGATGAGCAGGGAAGGCGGGTAGCTGAAGGCGCTACGACGGCCGGACTGCTGCCCCGGGCCGAGCGACTCGGCATCGCCAGCCACCTCCTCCTCGCCGGCCGCGAGGCGGGCGAAGCGGCGGCGTACCACCGACGCGATCGAAGCCAGATCGTCGCCTGCTTCCTCCCCCACCAGCGCATAGGTCCGGTAGTCCCGGGGCTTGGCAAGGCCATCTTCGAAGACGACCAGTGAGCCGATGACATCTCGGCCGGCGAGATGCGAGATATCGATGCACTCGATGCGCAGCAACGGCTGGGCCAGTGCGAGGGAGACCCTGATCTCCTCAAGTGCGGCGGCCCGCGTCGTGAGGTCGCCGGTGCGTCGGATCTTGTGCACCGTGAGTGCCTCGTCTGCATTCCGCTGCGCGGACTCCACAAGGACTGCCCGCTCCCCGCGCTGGGCGATTCGCACTCGGACCGTGCGTCCACTGAGCCTGGCCAGCCAATCCGTGACGACATCCGCCTCCTCTGGCAAGGCGGGGCAGATGATCTCGCGCGGGATGTCGTCCGTCTCCCCACCGTAGAAGCGGCGCAGCACATCGCCGAGGAGTTCGGCCCCACTGGCGTCGGTCGGCTTCTCAACGAGCAACGCGCGCTCGCCGCGGATCCTGCCCTGACGCACGTGGAAGACCTGCACGACGGCTTCGAGATCGTCTTCGGCGAGACCGAACACGTCTGCGTCCACGTGGTCGGCGAGCACCACGGCACTCTTCTCGGTTACCCGCTCGAGGGCCGCTATGTCGTCGCGCAGGCGCGCTGCCCGCTCATAGTCCAAAGCCGACGAGGCCTCCGACATCTCGCGGCTGAGCTGCTTGATGTAGCGCGCCGTGGACCCCCCCATGAAGGCGCAGAAGTCCTCGGCGATCCTCCGGTGCGCGGCTGCGTCGACGCGACCGACGCACGGGGCACTGCACTTGCCGATGTCGCCGAGGAGACAGGGTCGCCCGCTGCTGACCGCCCGGCGAAACACCCCCGCGCTGCAGGAACGCACGGGGAACACGCGCAGCAAGTGGTCCAGCGTGTCGCGGATCGCCCACGCGTGCGCATACGGCCCGAAGTAGCGGATTCCCTCGCGCTTACGGCCGCGAATCACCATGGCCCGTGGGAACTCCTCTCCCAACGTGACGGCCAGATAGGGGTACGACTTGTCATCCCGGAATCGGACGTTGAACCGCGGATCGAACTCCTTGATCCAGGTGTACTCCAGATGCAAGGCCTCGACCTCGGATGAAGTGGTCACCCAGTCGACGGAGTTCGCCGTAGCCACCATCGCCGCTGTACGAGGATGCATCGTCCGCGGGTCCGCGAAGTAGGACGAAAGCCGCGCCCGCAGACTGCGCGCCTTGCCGACGTAGATCACCGTGGCCGAGGCGTCGCGGAAGCGGTAGACGCCCGGGGCGTCCGGGACTGTCCCGGCCGGTGGACGCAGGGGCACGCTGAGCACTGTAGGCCGAGGCGGCCTAGGACACGACGAGAGTCCCGTCCACGTCGCTCACCGGGATCGCCGCCAGGCCGCGGGTGGCGGGACCCTGCTCCACCGCGCCCGTCTCCGCGGAGAACAGCGACATGTGGCATGGACAGACGATCTGGTTGTCGCGCACCTCAGAGACCAGGCAGCCCTGATGCGGGCACTCGGCCGTGAAGGCCGCGAACTGCCCCGCCGCGACCTGGGTCACGACGATTCCCTGGTCGGAGTACACCTTGCCTCCCCCGACGGGTACGTCAGCGGCCGGGCCGAGAGGCTGCCCACTCGGCGACGCGGAGGTTGTCGGTGCCGCACTCGTCGTGGGGGCACTGCTCGTCGTAGGTGCCCCGGTTGCGGATGACGACGTGGGCGTTGTGTCCGAGCCCCCACAGGCCGCGAGTGTGCCTGCAGCCCCCGCGATGCCTGCCGCAGCGATCACCTGGCGCCGCGTGATCAAGGATCGATCTGCCATGACTGTCCTCCTCAGGTCAGTCTCACCGTACGCGACGCCGCCGCGCCGCGCGCGGTGGCGCCGGCGACAGCAGGGGGGCCAGGAACTCTCCCGTATGGCTCGACCCCGATGCCACGACCTGCTCGGGCGTTCCGGTGGCGACGACCAAGCCACCCCCCGAACCGCCCTCGGGTCCCATGTCAATGATCCAGTCCGCGCACTTGATGACGTCGAGATTGTGCTCGATGACAATCACGGTGTTCCCCTTGTCGACCAACGTCTGCAGGACATTCAGCAGCCTCCTGATGTCCTCGAAATGCAACCCGGTG
>JBILVH010000030.1:0-11574 GCA_044370555.1 Candidatus Nanopelagicales bacterium | reverse complement strand
CCGACAAGTAGCGCTGCGATACCTCTCCCCCGCGATCGTCCATCGCCCTAAGGCGGGCTTCCCCGTACCCCTTGACACGTGGTTCCGCGGTCATCTCACCGAGTTCGCCCACGATCTGCTCCTCAGCCCGACCGCATACGTGCAGGAGGCCCTCGATCGCCGAATGATCGAGGGCCTCCTGACGGCTCACACCTCTGGCCGCGCGAGTGCGGCGATGCGGCTGTGGACTCTGCTCAGCCTGGAGGTGTGGCACCGATCGGTGATGGCGGGTCCTACATCGAGCCCGGCTGCACCAGCTGTCCGTTCATGACATTGCCACTCCACTCGTTCCCGTTGCCGGAGCGGTATGCCGTGGCCGGACCCCAGTAACCGCTGTTCGGCCACACCGCGGTGCCGAACACGTTGTCGATGAAGCGAGTGTTCGCCGCGTAGGGGAACGGCTTGCTGCTCACCGACCCGGCATACACCGCGTATCCACCACCGTTGAACAGGTTGCCCTGCACGAGAACGTTGCGGATCTGGGCGAAATCGCCGTACAGGCACAGTGCACCGGAGAAGTTCGGCTCCGTTCCTGCGTCGAGCCGGTTGCCGACGAACGTCATGTTCGCGCCGCCATTGCTCAGGATCGGCTCATTGTGTGAGCCGCCCGAGGCCGGATCGCCCGTGACCACTAGGTCATGGATCCACGAGTCACGTACGACGTTGTTGCCGTTCGCATTCACGCCGACTCCGACATGGTGGATGTTCACGCGCACCGCGGTGAAGCCGCTGTATCCGATTCCCGCACGACGTCCGGCGTCAACCAAACCCCGGCCGTCGATCTCCACGTCCTGGATCAACGTGTTGTAGGTGCTGGTCGGGTTGTCACCGTTGTTGATCACCCCGCCCACGATTCGGGTGTTCTTGATCACGACGCCTGGAGCGCGGACCGTGATGCTGCCGTTTACCAGCAGGCCGTCGATGACGGTGTTCGCAGTCGTGATCGTGAGCGGTCCACTCGATCGCAACACCGTGCCGGTTGGCACGCCGGTGGTGCTGCCACTCGGCCACGTGGTGGTCGCGGGCGGCGGTGGCGTCGGAGTCGGGGTCGGCGTCGGAGTCGGCGTCGGAGTCGGCGTCGGCGTCGGAGTCGGCGTCGGCGTCGGAGTCGGCGTCGGCGTCGGAGTCGGCGTCGGCGTCGGAGTCGGCGTCGGCGTCGGAGTCGGCGTCGGCTCGACGCTCTTCGGTGCGAACACCGCATCGACGAAGTAGGCGCTCGACGCATAGGTCTGAGTCGGGAAACCCCCGCCGAGACCCTCGCGGTAGACACCGGCATTCGCCGGTGCCCGGAGGACGCCGCGCGTGATGGACGTTGTGAAGTAGTCCCTCGTCGCCGAGTAGCGCCCCTGAGGTGCGTAGTACGACACGACGAAGGACTGCCCGGCGGTCACCGGGAGCGGTGTTCCCAGGCGCATCCGCTGCCACCCCGACGAGGTCTCGCCGGTGAAGACCACTCGGCGTAGTCGCTCGCCCGTCGACGACCAGATCGATCCGACATGACGACCCCCGTTGACGGTTCCGCCCTTGTAGAAGCGGATGGCCGTGATCTGGCCCGCCGATGTGGCGGTCAGACGAGTTCCCACCTCGACCGGGGTCGGGTCCGGATCGGTGCGGATGACGGGGACTTCGGTCCCGAAGAACGTCACGGTGTCGACCGCCTGGGCCGAGGTCGCAACGCCGACGAGGAAGCCCGGTACTGCGGCCACCAGAACGGCGGCCATGGACAGGATGGAGCGGACGTGCGGTCGCGCTGACATGGTGCTCTCCCTTCGTGGCTGATCTGCCACGGAGGGTGTCGGCATCGTGGACCGACGGGATTAGGGCAAGTGCCTGTGACAATTCGCACGCCCGCGATCACGTGGGGTGACTACCGCGATGAACCGCGCGGGGACGGACTCCCGTCAGGGCGTGACGGGTGACCCGTCGTCCGACCAGACATTCCCGGACCACACGTGGCCCGGGCCGTCACCCCAGCCGGCAACGGGCCCCTCGGTTCCGCCGTCGAGCAGGCGATCACGGTAGAAGACGTTGTCGATCACACGCACGCGTTCAGCTCTTGGGAAGCGCTTGTCCGGCAGGCTCCCGGCATAGAGCGCATATCCACCGCCAGCGAGCAGGTTGCCGGTGATCTCGACGTCGAGGATCGGTTCGAAGTCCCCGTAGAGTGCGAGGGCCGCCGACATGTTCGGCTCGGGCCCGGCCTCGAGTCGATTGCCGATGAACCGCAGATTTCGGCCGCCGTTGCTCAGGATCGGCTCGTTGTGTGAACCGCCTTGCGCCGGATCTCCCTCGACGACCAGGTCGTGTATCCACGAATCGCGCACCACAACGTCCGATACCGCAGCAACGCCGACGCCCACGTGGTGGATGTCGGCCCGGAGCACGGTTATGCCCGAGTATCCGACGCCGGCCAGTCGGGGAGCATCGGGCCGGCCCCTGCCATCGACCTCGCTGTCCATCAGGATCACTCCGCCCGGGCTCACGGTCTCGTCGCCAACCCGCACGACCCCGCCCACTATGCGCACGTAACGCACCGTGACGTTGTCCGCGAGGATCGTGAGGTCACCGTGGATCTCGAGAGCCTCCACGATGGCATCGGGAGTGGAGATCGTGACGGGACCGCTGCGGGTCAAGGGGATGTCATCGGGCACGCCGGTCGAATTCGGACCCGGCCACCGATCATCGACGCTCGCGTACATCGGGTCCAGTTGCACCGGGCCGGCGGCCGGGGGTGCCGAGGACTGCATAGCTGGGGGTGCGGTCGTCGGTCCCGTAACGGTCGCGACGATTCCACCGGCCGCCGCCGCGCACAGGCCCGCCGCCGCAAGGGCGGCTACCGCCTGGGCCACACCGCGCCTCATCCGACCAGCGCCTCCAGGCGATCGGCCACGACCCCGAGGGTGTGCTCCCAGGTGCGCGATCGCATGGACTGCCGGAGTACGCCACGTCGCCCCTCGTCCAGTGGCCGGTCCAGATGGTCGAGCAAGGCCTCAGCGAGGGCTTCGGGCGTGGGGGAGGCGTAGGTAACAGGTGCTCCCGCTAGATCCGCCCGCACCCACGGCGAGTCATTGACGACACATGGCAATCCGGCTGCCAGCATCTCCATCGGGGTTAGCGACACGTCGGTCATCGACAGAGCGAGGCCCACCGCCGAACCGGCATAGAGGCGCGCGATTGCGGACGGCGCAAGTGTTCCGTACTCGACGACTGGGAACTGCGACCAACCCGTCCTTTCGCCGAAGAGATGCATAGGCACCTCCGGCCGCGCCTCGTGCACAAGGCGGAGTGCGAGCATCCCTAGGCCGTAGCCACGTCGCGGGGTCCGGGGGCGCGTGTAGAACACAACCCCCGAGCGGGTGGAGGGTTCCGGTCGGTCGTACATCGCCACGTCACACGCGTACGGGAAGCTCACCGCATCCATGCCGTAGTCGCTGCGCAGCAGGTCAGCGAGCCAGCCACCGATCGCGATACCCGCCATGCCGAGTCGGTACGTCTGTTCGGCGAGTGCGGAGGCGGTGCCGCGCGGATAGAACCACGGCTCAAAGTCTTGTACGAGATAGCACCGCCGACCCGCCGCCGTCGAGCGCGCGATGACGTGTGCGCTCTGCCAACTCGTTGCGAGTAGTAGGTCGCTGTCCGGCAGGCCATGGCGCGCATCGACGATCTCTCCGCCTACCTCCGGATAGAGGTTCCGTACCGTCGCGCTGTGACGGCAGGCATCTTCGCTGTATGCGTCGTAAAGCGCGACGGTGCAGCGATGCCCCCGCGCCTCCATCTCGGCAAGGGCCCGCATTGCCGTCGCATGACCCCCTGACTGTTGCGCGGGTGGAGTCATCACGACAGTCAGGTGCAGTGCTCCGCTCCGCGCACGACGTCGCTCGACTGTGACCGGTCTGACGATGTCATCCACGTGCAGACCCACGTCGAGTTCCTGCGACGAGGAGCTGACCAACCGCCGTCCCAGTCGAGCGGTCACCCCGGCAAACCCCTCGCGATGTATTACGCGCGCCGCATGCCTGGCAGCGCTACGCAATGTCGTGGCCTCAGACACCGCTGCGCATCCGGCGCATGCGCAGTCGCTCTTCGGAGCCCCTGCGTCGGATGGCATCGACCTGGAACGTCGGGCGCCAGCGCCCCGGCCACCGGCACCGCAGCCGTGCCTCGACGCCGCGCCAATTGCCGTGCGTCTCGAGCGGGTGCCACAACCGCCGTGCGACATCGAGGTACTCGCGGACCGGCTCGTGCTCCGCGCGCCCGCGGTCGTACGCACGCGCGACTCGTTCAAGAGCCTGGCGCGCAAGGACGTACCGCAGTCGCGGGGCGGCCGCCGCCATCCAGGGTCGCGCGAATTCCCCGTCGAGCAGGAGTTCGAACGCCGCCGCACGCTCGCATAGGTCGACCAGTGGGTCCACCTGCACGGCACTGCGACTGTTGTCGTGCTCGCGATGCAGGGCTTGCACCGCCCCGGACATGATCCCTACATCGCCGACGGTGGCCAGTCGCATCCACATCTCCATATCGTGGGTCTGAGCAAGCTCCGGTCGTTGGCCGCCGACCTCGTCGACGGCCGTGCGGCGCATGACGACCTCGGGTGAAGTGATGCAGTTGACCCCGGTTGCGAAGCGCCTTTCAAGCCACGCTCGACCCGACCAGAGATTCCACGACGTCCGGGTCGGGGCTGTTACGGGCGGGGGGTCCCCCCTGAAGTGCAGCGGCCGCCCGTAAGCGAATGCCAGACCCGGGTAGACCTCCAACAGCGCGGTCGCCCGCTCCAGAGCCCCTGCGGTGAGGAGATCATCGGCATCCAGGCGCACGAGGTAGTCACCGCGAGCCCTCGCCAGGCCGTCATTGAACGCGGCCACCGGACCCCCATTGCTCGTACGCCGTACCACCTTGACCCGCCCATCCCCGACGCCTTCCGCGACGCCCACGCTGTCGTCGGTCGACGCGTCGTCGACCACGATCACGTCCACCTCCACACCGCGTTGGCGCAGCACACTGTCAAGGGCCATCGGCAGGAAGTGCGCGTAGTTGTGACAGGGAATGACCACCGAAACTGTTGATGTCACGGGCGGACTCCGCTCGCCACCAGTGCCTCCACGACCCGCTCCTGGTCACGGATCCGCAACTGCGGGAACATCGGAAGCGAGAGGATGCTGCTCGCGCGGAACTCAGCGCGCGGCAGGTCACCCGGACCGAGGCGCGAACTACGGAAGGCGCCGGTCAGGTGCAGCGGTACGGGGTAGTGAATTCCGGCCTCGACCCCGCGGTCCCGCAGCTCAGCGAGAACGTCGTCCCGGCGCAGGCCGTCGGCGAGATGCACCACGTAGAGGTGCCAGACCGGCTCATCACCTTCGGCTGCAGCAGGTGTAGCCAGCGGGAAGTCCCACAGGAGGTCGGCGTACCGATCAGCGACATGGCGCCGCAGTGCGTTATCAAGGTGGAGATCGCGCAGCCGTGCAAGAAGTACCACCGCCTGAAGGGCATCTAACCGGCTGTTGAACCCCACAACTTCGTGCTCGTAGCGCCGTTCCGCACCGTGCTGCGCAATCATCCGCGCCCGCCGCGCAAGGGCCGGATCATCGGTCGTCACTGCGCCTCCGTCACCGAAGGCTCCGAGATTCTTCCCGGGGTAGAAGCTGTAGGCCGCCATCGCACTCGTCGCGCCGACCGGCACTCCCCGCTGCCGGGCGCCATGCGCCTGCGCCGCATCCTCGATCACCGCCAGGCCGAATCGCTGGGCCACCTGGTTGACCGCTGGCATGTCAGCCATGTGTCCGTAGAGGTGCACGGGAATGATCGCGGTAGTCCGCGTTGAGACGGCATCGCTGATCCGCTCGGCGTCGATCAGCCCCGAGTCCAGGACGTCGACGAAGACCGGGGTCGCACCGATCCTGCTGACCGCTTCGGCCGACGCGGCGAAGGAGTTCGCTGGCACGATCACCTCGTCACCGGCTTCCACCCCGACCGCCCGAAGGGCGACCTCGAGTGCGTCAGTACCGTTTCCTACTCCGACGCAGTACTGCTGCGAGCAGAAGCGGGCGAAAGCCGCCTCGAACTCCGCAACCCGCGGCCCCCCGACGAAAGCGGACGTGTCAAGCACCTCTTTGAATCCCCTCAGCACTTCATCGCGGACCCGGTCGATGGCTGGGGAAAGATTCACCAAGGGGATCAACGGCAGGGCCGTTGGGGCCGGTGGTGCCGTCGCATCCTGTGAGTACTGAAGCATTCGTGCTACCTACCCGCGAGCACCGGCGTCACACGCTCGACGCAAGGACTTCACAGACGCGCTCGACGTCGGCTTCCGCGAGCCCGTGGAAGACGGGGAGGATCAGGGTCGATGCGGTCAGTCGCTCCGTGACTGGCAGCGGGTTGGTCGCGTGTCCCGCGTAGGCGGGCTGAAGGTGTGCCGCCATGATCCCTCGCCGCACGAACACACCATGCTCAAACATCGACTCGATCACGGCATCCCTGCGGTGGGCTCGGGCGGGCGCGAGGGCTACCCAGAGCGACTGCACATTGCTGCGCCCCCAGGGTGGGTCACCGACCGGCGTCACTCCGGCGACGCGCTTCAGTGCGTCTGCATACCAGGCCGCGATCATGCGCCGCTCATCGACGACCTCGTCCAGCCGGGCGAGTTGCACGCGCCCTATGGCCGCTTGCACATCGGTCATCCGCATGTTGAAGCCGGGTTCGACGTACTGCTCGAATGCGGCAGTTGAGGAGTTATGGCGCTGTGCTGCACTCAGCGACGCACCGTGCTCGCGCAATCGGCGTGCTCGGCGAGCAAAGTCATCGCTCTCGGTCGTGAGCATTCCGCCCTCCCCCGTGGTCAGGATCTTCCGCGGGTGGAACGACCAGGCTGCCAGGGTGGAACTCGCGCCGACGGGCCGGTCATGGAACCTCGCCCCCGCCGCACATGCGGCATCCTCGATGACCGGCACGCCTCGCACAGCACACAGCGGCTCGATGTCGTGGAGCGGGGCGGGGACTCCCCCCTGATGAACGACAATCACAGCCGCGGTCCGGTCCGTGAACCGAGCGGCGATCGAGTCAGCGGTGAGGTTGCCGAACTCCGGGTCCACGTCCGCGAACACCACCCGGGCACCCGTCCGATGTACCGAATTGGCGGTTGCGATGAAGGACAGCGACGGAACGATCACCTCGTCCCCCGGACCGATGCCGAGCAAGGTCAGCGCAAGCTCAAGTGCGGCGGTGGCCGACGACACCGCTACGCCGTGGCGCGCACCAACAGCCCGGGCGAACTCCTCCTCGAACGCTTCGACCTCGGGCCCCTGTGCCAGCCAACCTGATCGCAGGACTCTGGCAACCGCGTCGAACTCCCGCTGGTCGATCCACGGCCGCATGACCGGGAGTTGATCAAGCATGAGCGACCTCCTGCGTAGAAAGCTGATCCGTGTCCGCCTTGCGTGTGCCCTGCACGAAGTGGTGGGCGTCCTCTACGCCGCTCGGCGGACCGAGCCGGGCGAGTCTGCGGCGCACACGGCTACGCCAAGATCCCCACGCGATCCGGCCCCGGTCCAACCGGTCGAAATCGCGACGGCCCGCCGCAAGAATCCATTGGAGCGGGGCCTGGGACTCGGTGCCCCGCAGCACCTCGGCGTATTCGAGATCACGGTCGACGACACCGCACACCGCAGCCGCGCCGCGTTCATCCGCCGCGGCCAGGACTGCCTCCATGCGGTCACGCCACGCCCGTTCGAGATGCTGGGTTTCAAGGACCTCCCGCGAGGCCTGGGCTACCTGTGCGCGTAGCGGCGGATCACTCGCGAGTCGGGCAAGTGTCCGCGCATAGTCGTCATCGCTCTGCGCACTGATGGCTGTGCCGCCAAGCAGCGTGCCCGCCCCCAGCAATCTGGCGGTGCCCGAGTACCGCGTCCCGGCCAACACCGGCAGGTCGTGGCTCACCGCCTCAAGCATTGACGTGTGCGACGTGAACGGGAACGAGTCGAGATAGATATCCGCTGCGGCGAGATACGGTCCCGGATCACTAAGGGGTCCCAGTGCGCGGATCCTGCCCTGCGTCCTGATCAGGGCGCGTTGCCAGTCGGGCTCCTCGGGAGACGGGCCGATGGCGACGACATGGAGGTTCGGCACTCGTTCGACCGCGGGGACGACCGTGTCAAGGAATCCCGGGTGGACCGGTGACCGGCGGTACTTCACTGAGCGGGCGACGGTCACCGCAAGAACATCGCTGCTCGGGATGTTCAGGATCGCACGCTGCCGGTCACGCGCCGTCCCCACTCGCGGACTGCCGTCTGCGCGGACCGGGATTGGCAACACCGCAGTGTTATCTCTCGGCACCCCGCGCAGGCCGATGGCAACATCTCGGGCGGCGGGACGAACGCTGACGTGTAGCGCGGGCGACCCCGGCAGGAGCCAGAACACGTGGTCCGCGTGGTCAATCATCACCTGTGGCGGGAGCGCACCGTATGGGTCACACAGGGCAACCGCGGCAATCGCATCATCTGGGTGTGCGTGGATAACGATGAAGTCCGCCGAGCTTGCCAGCGCCCGCAGGGCGCGACTGCGACCACTCACCGACCGCTGGTCGAGGCGGTGCATCTGGCCACCGCTGCGCTCGGTAGCACGTGCAAGTTCGTCATCCCTTCCCGCCGGCCTGGTCACCACCACGCTTCCCTCTGACGCGGTGTCGAACTCAAGCCATCGAAGAAGCACCGATCGGTGGCCACCGATCACATGTGTCTCCGTGATGACATGAAGGACCTGACGACGATCCGAACGAGTGTTCCCGTTGCGTGCAGGGCTCTCTACCGGCGGCATGAGTCGATGTGAGATCCGCCGGACCATCGCCTCCAATCGGGGAGATCGCAATGAGCCAGTTGGGTTGCAAGTGGCGAACGATGCGGTCGCACGCGTCCAGGCCATTGCGGAATCCAGCCTGTCCTGATCCACGCGTCGAGACACCATCGCAAGTAACTCGTCGAAGACCTGTGCCGCCGCCTGGACCTGATTCGCATCTGACTCGAATGTCACGCGTCATCCCCTCGCTACGTGTACCGCTCTGTGTACCCCGGCCAGTAGGTGTCTAACCCGACGGCGCGGCGGCTGCCATCCCCGGAAGGGTGTTCGCGCAAGCCACTCACGCCATAGGTCCCGGTGTGCGTGCCCGCTACCTGCGAGCCACGGCTTGTCACGCTCCGTGAAGTGGATGATCGCCGGTCGCGCAACTGCGGCTTCGACGTCCGCGCGCCACATCGCCCACGACAGGCTGCGCCCCTCGAGGTCCGCCGTCTGCAGATTCCACCTGCGCGGCACCTCATCCCAGGCACCACCGGCGACTGCATTCAGTGCGCATTGATCGCCCCAGCGTGGTCGTGCGCGTGACAGGACATCGAGCGCCCTTCGCCCCACGTCATAGCCCCGCCAACGGTCGAGGTCGACCACCATGACCCCGCTGTTGAAGTAGGGCGTTGCAGGGTCAAGGTCAAGGGTGCGCCAGTCCGTGCCCGCGGGTCCTGCAGCAACCGGGGCACCGGCATCCCGGACGGCCGCGACCAAACCGTGCCCCAGATGCGATGTGAGATCCCTGATCGGTTCCAGGACCACTGTGTCGCAATCGATGTAGATGACCCGGTCGCCGTCGACGAGCACCTCCGCCATCAGAATCCGAAAGAGCGCAGCGGGTGGCAGGTACACCGTGTTCGGCACTCCGGTCAGGTCCTTCGTCATCGCGAACCACTCGATGTCCGCCGCACCCTTCAGATCCCCCACGACGCGTGCGCGCAACCGATCAGACAAGCCATCGTGGAGCACGGACACTCTGATCCCCGGATTCGAGGCGACGAGGGAGTGCAGTGCAACCGACAGCGGCGCCGCAAAGGCCTCATCAACGGTGAAGACCACGTGGATCACATCGCACCCCCCGCGGGTGCCACACGCCGCCGCGCGATGCCAATCCCGAGCATCTCCGCGACCGCTCGCAGCCAGCGATGGAGCAGCACTGCGTACAGTCCGCCCCCCACAGCGGCGCCGGCTACCAGCGCACCGAATGGGCCTCCGCGATCCACCACGAACCCCGCGGTCAGATACGCCGAGAGGCCAACGATCGGTGCGAGCAGGATCGGTCGTACGACTGCCCCCGCGATGAGGCGGAGGGGCACCTTCACCAGGACGGTCACGATCGCTAGGACTCCAGGGGCCACGACGGCAACAGTGACGATGCCGAGTGCCCATGCGGCCCCGAGCGCCCCCCAGCGCATCACCAGGATGGGGAGCAGAACAGCCGCAGCCGCGAAGGTCGCCACCTGAAGGGCGAGATACGCCCTCGTGAGACCCCGAGCCACGACGAGGTTTCCGAGCACATCCAGCGGCGCCCTGACCACACCGAAGGCCGCCAGTACTGCGAGCGGTCCGATCGCGGCCTGCCAGGTCGAGCCGTAGATCGCGCGGACCAGCGGATCGGCCAATGCGGCGAGGAGTGCCCCGGCAGGCACCGCCACCGCAGCGGTCGCCGCAAGGGCTCTGTGCACGCGGCGGTTCAAGTCTTCGCCATCAACACCGGCAAATGCCGGGAGCGTCACGGAGTAGACCATCGACGTCAGAATGCTGAAGGGCCAGGAGGCGACATTGAAAGCGAGCGAGTAGGAGCCCAGAGACGCCACACCTGCAATGCGACCAACGGCGACATTGTCCAGGTTCACCGTCGCAAAGCCGAGCGTCGACGCACCAATGAGCGGGAGGCCGAATCCCAGCAGTCTGCGTGCCTCGTGCCGGTCGAATCCCGGAAGGAATCGTCGTGGCGCGAGCGCGATGAGAAGCGTGGATGACGTGATCTGACCGGCTAGGCGACTCAAGGCGAGGGCCATCGCCCCCCAGCCGAACGCCAAGAGGATCAGCAGAACGACTGTGGCAGCGACCGTATTGCCTCCCTCCGCCACGAAGCGGCGACGTCCGGCGAACTCCCGCATCAGGAGACCGTTCGACACGGTCGACGCTCCCGCGCAGACGATCGTCAAGGCCATGATCCGCAGCGGCATCACCGCATCCGGCACGTTGAACCACTGCGCGATGGGTTCGGCGAGCAGGACCATCCCCACAGCCAGAATCCCGCTGGACACCAGCGCCAGCGTGACGGCCGTCGGGGCGACTTCCTCGACACGGTCGGTGAGTCGGGCGATCGCAGACCCCACGCCGAGTTCGCTCGCACTGATCACGATCACCTGCACGGTCAAGGCGACGACGAAGGCACCTACCTGATCGGGTGCCACGAGGCGGGCGACGACCACGCCCGACGCGAAGGAGGTCACCCGGATCGCCAGGGCACTCGCCCCGCTCCATAGCGCCCCGGAGCGCGCTCGATCGGTGAGGCTCACCGGCGATCGACGTCGGACGTGTCCGGCACGAAGTCGACGTCGACACCGTAACTCGCGCCCGGCAGGGAGTCCACCGGCATGCGCACCGCGGTGCCCGTGCGGTAGACGCTGCGCAGCGCAGTCAACGGGCCGACCGATCGCGGGTAGAGCAAGTCGGACTCCGAGAGCGACCAGGATC
>JBILVH010000241.1:0-3139 GCA_044370555.1 Candidatus Nanopelagicales bacterium | reverse complement strand
GACCGCCTCCGCAATGCCGGGCTCGCCGCCGCACAGGCCACGCTCATCGCCGCGGAGAACGCCCGTGCGCTGCGTGAGGGCAAAGGCAAGCGGGGCGTCATCCAGTCGCACCAGTGGCTCCTGGCCGCGTTCGAGGCCGACACCGAGCGCGGCCGACCGGCCGTGATCCCCGACGAGTTCGCCGCCTCAGTGCGCGGGTGGATCGACGAGGACCTCGAGCAACTCAAGGCCCTCGACTCACTTGTCGTCGGCGACCTCAGCGACCTTGATGTCCGAGAGGCATCCTTCGGCCCCACGTTGGCAGTCGAGGATGTCGCCGACCTCGCGGTGCGCATGCTCAGTCAGCGGCGACCTCGCCGTAGAAGACACGCTCGACAACACTCCGCGCCCGACGAGTGACTCGTCGGTAGTCCTCCAGCAGGGCACCCGACATCCCTGGGGCGTACCCGAGCACATGCGCCACGCTCGCAAGGTCACGACCCCCCGTCGGGATCATGTCCGACGGGGTCCCGCGCGCGATGGTGATCGCATCGCGCAACCGGGATGCGAGCAGCCACGCCGCCCGCAGCGCTGACGCGTCGGACTCCGGCACGACCCCGTGGAGTGCGAGCGCATCAAGGGCGCGCAGAGTCGTCGTCGTCCGTAGATCCGGCAGCCGGTGCGCGTGCTCCATCTGCAGCATCTGCACCGTCCACTCGACGTCGGCGAGTCCGCCGCGGCCGAGCTTGGTGTGCAACGTCGGGTCGGCGCCACGGGGCAGTCGCTCGGACTCCATCCGCGCTTTGAGCCGCCGCATCTCGCGCAGTGCCTCCGGTGTGAGGCCGCCAGCCGGCCAGCGCCTAGCGTCGGCGACCTCCTCGAAGCGCGCACCGAGAGCAGGGTCGCCCGCGACCGCACGGGCGCGCAGCAGCGCCTGCGCCTCCCACGGCGACGACCAACGGTCGTAGTACGCCGTGTACGACGCGAGTGAGCGCACGAGTGCACCCTGACGACCCTCGGGTCGAAGATCGGCGTCTAGGGCGAGTTGTGGTTCGAGGCCGGGCATGGCGAGCAGGGTGCGCACCTCGTTGGCAACCGCGAGCGCGATCTCACGGCTGCGCGTGTCCGCCTCGGGCGACGGCGACTCGAAGACGAACATAACGTCCGCATCGCTGCCGAGGCTGAGTTCGCGGCCCCCGAGTCGACCCATCCCGATGACCGCGAACGCGATCGAGTCACCACCCGGGGAGTGGTCGAGCACCACGCGGACCAGCTCACCCACGATCGCGTCGGCGACGTCGGTGAGCGCGGCGCCCGCCTCCTCGGTGCCGATGACCCCGAGCGCCTCAGCCGCGGCGATCCGGAAGAGTTCGCGTCGGCGGATCCCGCGCAGTGCCGCAGCCGCGGCCGCGGGATCGGCCGCTCGACCAGCGGCGGCGCTGGCCTCATGGGCGAGCGCCTGTGCACTGCGGGGGCGCAGTTCCTCCTCCTCGGCCAGGAGTTGTACCGACTCCGGGGCCACGAGCAGCAGGTCTGTGACGAACCTGCTGGATGCGAGAAGCCGCGCCATCCGCTCTGCGGCTGCCGACTCATCGCGCAGGAGCCGCAGGTACCACGGGCTCGATCCGAGCGAGTCGCTGACCCGCCGGAAGGCGAGCAGGCCCGCATCCGGATCCGGTGCGTCCGCGAACCACCCAAGGAGCACCGGCAGCAGCGTCCGCTGGATCGCCGCGCGACGGCTCACTCCTGCGCTCAACGCCTCGAGATGCCGCAGCGCCCCGGCGGGGTCGGTGTAGCCGAGTGCCTCCAGGCGCTCGCGGGCCGCCTCGGGCTTCAGCCGCGCCTCCCCCGGGTCCAGCCGCGCCACCGCGTTGAGCAGCGGCCGGTAGAACAACTTCTCGTGCAGGCGACGCACCTCGCGCGCATGCTTACGCCACTGCTCAGTCACCTCCTCGACCGGATTGGCCCGCATTCCCATCGAGCGTCCGATACGCCGCAGATCGCGCTCGTCACTCGGCACGATGTGCGTGCGATGCAAGCGGTGCACCTGGATCCGGTGCTCGAGGGTGCGCAGGAACCGGTACGCCGCCGCCAGTGTCGCGGCATCCTCACGACCGACGTAGCCCCACGTTGCTAGCGCCTCGAGTGCCTCCAGCGTGGTCGGGCTACGCAGCATGACGTCGCTGCGTCCGTGCACCAATTGGAGCAGTTGTACGGCGAACTCGACATCGCGCAGTCCACCGGGCCCGAGCTTCAACTGCCGATCGACCTGCCGGGCCGGGATGTGCTCCTCGACCCGCTGTCGCATGCGCTGGACGTCGGTCACGAAGTCCTCGTGCTTCGCCGCCGACCACACCATCGGCGCGATGGCGTCCACGTAGTGCTGTCCGAGGTCCGCGTCGCCCGCGGAGACGCGCGCCTTGAGCAACGCCTGGAACTCCCACGTCTTCGCCCACCGGCGGTAGTAGCCCAGATGCGACTCGAGGGTGCGCACCAGCGCACCCTGCTTCCCCTCGGGTCGTAGCGCCGCATCGACCTCCCACAACGCTCCCTCGGCGGTCGGTTCGGTGCAGGCGCGCATCATGCCGGTGGCCAGGCGGGTCGCCGTACGCAGTGCCGCGGACTCATCCTCGCCCGGCAGCGGCTCGGCGACGAAGATGACGTCCACATCGCTGACGTAGTTCAACTCGCGGCCGCCGCACTTGCCCATACCGATCACCGCGAGCCGGCATGCGGCCGCGTCGGCGGACAGTTCTGCGCGGGCGATCGCGAGCGCGGCGGCTAGCGCCGCATCGGCCAGATCGGCGAGTTCGGCGGCGACGCCGTCCAGCCGCACGCCGAGGGCGAGGTCGCGCACCGCGATCCACAGCAGCCGACGCCGGTACTCCACGCGCAGGGCGAGCAGCGCAGCCTCCCGCGGCAGTCCCGCGACCGGTGTCGGATCACCCGCCCGTGCGCCAACGGCTGCCAGCATGCCGGCGAGATGGCTTCCCCGGTCGGGCCGCTCCGCGGTGACCCCGGCAATGTCGCCGATGACCTCCGGATGACGCACCGCGAACTCCGCGAGAGCCTCCGACGCACCGAATACCGCCGCGGTGCGTGTGAACGCCTCCGTATCCTCGCGCAACTGTCTTGCGACGTCCGGGGCGTGCATGTGGAG
>JBILVH010000240.1:0-3144 GCA_044370555.1 Candidatus Nanopelagicales bacterium | reverse complement strand
AATCGAGGAATCCCTGACTGTTGCCGAGCGTGAGCGCAGTGCCGCTGAGGAGTTACGCACCGAGCGCGAGGCCCAGATCATCGCGTTGCGCGCCGCCGCGCGGGAGACAGCGACAGAGCTCGAGCGTCTCACCGATTCCGTTCATCGGGATGAAGTGGCTCGGGCAGAGCAGCGGTTGCGGATCGAGCAACTCGAGTCCAAGGCCCTCGAGGAGTTCGGGGTCGAGGCTGACACCCTGCTCGCGGAGTACGGCCCCGACATCCTGGTACCCCCGTCCCCGGCACCGCCGGGTGATGAGCCCGTCGAACCGGGCGAGCCGCGGCCCTACATCCGCCTCGAGCAGGAGCGCCGGCTGAAGGAGGCCGAGCGCGGCCTCGCGCTCCTCGGCAAGGTCAACCCCCTAGCGCTCGAGGAGTTCGAGGCGATGGAGGAGCGGCACCGCTTCCTCACCGAGCAACTCGAGGACCTGAAGCGTTCCCGTCAGGATCTCCTTGCCATCATCAAGGAGGTCGACGACCGGGTCCAGCAGGTTTTCCGCGAGGCCTTCGAAGACACCGCCCGCGAGTTCGAGGGTGTCTTCGGGCGGCTCTTCCCGGGCGGCGAAGGACGGTTGGTCCTCACTGATCCGGATGACTTGCTCACAACGGGCGTCGAAGTCGAGGCTCGGCCCCCGGGCAAGAAGATCAAGCGGCTGTCACTGCTCTCCGGCGGCGAACGCTCCCTTACGGCCGTGGCATTCCTCGTGTCGCTGTTCAAGGCGCGGCCGAGCCCGTTCTACGTCCTCGACGAGGTTGAGGCAGCGCTCGATGATGTGAATCTCGGGAGACTCATCGACTTGATTGAGGAGTTGCGGGACGCCTCGCAGTTGATCGTCATCACCCACCAGAAGCGCACGATGGAGATCGCAGACGCGTTGTACGGCGTGAGCATGCGCGGCGACGGTGTGACACAGGTGATCAGCCAGAGGTTGCGCGACAGCGCGTAGATGAGGCGATCGTCGCCGAAGCAACGCTTTCAGATGAATACGCGCGACAGTTCGCGCAGTCTCGCCGGGACGATGGCGTACCACGCGGCAGCACCTTCGGGCCTGCGGGTCACGAGTCCGGCTTCGACGAGAACGCGCAGATGGTGACTGACCGTCGGCTGGGTCAGGCCGAGTGGCTCGACGAGGTCGGTGACACATAGTTCTCCGTCAGCGCAGGTCCGCAACAACGCCAGCACCTGAAGGCGCGCCGGATCGGCAACGGCCCTGAGCAGACCGGCGAGCGCTTCGGCTTCATCCCGATCCATGGGGGCGGCCAGTCCCTGCGGGCAGCAGGCCGGACCCTGGGCGCGTGTCACCTCTACATCGTGGCACAGGTCGTCGCCGGAATCGATCTCCGTCAATCATCGATCCCAATCAATGATTGACGGCGATCGATGTTTCTGGTTGGGTTCGGATGTGCCGTTGCTGCGCCGCCTGCTCGCCGAATTCCTCGGTACGGCGATCCTGGTCGCGACCGTCGTCGGTTCGGGAATCATGGGCCAGGCGCTCTCCGACGATCTCGCGGTCATTCTCATCCTGAACATGGCGGCCACGGTCGCCGTTCTCGGCGTCATCATCTGGATCTTCGGCCCGGTGTCTGGCGCACACTTCAATCCGGTGGTGACCGCGGTCGCGGTCGTGCGACGCGAGATGCGGGTTCCGGAGGCGGTCGGCTACATCGCCCTGCAGTTCGTCGGGGGGCTTGCTGGCGTCGCGCTGGCGAACATCATGTTCGACCTGCCAGCCTGGCACGCGTCATCGCAGGTGCGTTCGGGTGCGGGGGTGTACATCGGTGAGGTCGTTGCGACCGCCGGTCTGCTGCTCGTGATCGGTGCCCTCACCCGGCAGCATCGCGGCGCACTGGGCCCGGTACTCGTACCGGCCTGGATCGGTGCGGCCTACTTCTTCACCGCCTCCACGTCATTCGCCAACCCGGCGGTCACCGTCGGGCGTTCCTTGACGGACACTTTCGCGGGAATCGCCCCCGAGTCCGTCCTGCCCTTCATCGCATTCCAGATCATCGGGGCGGCGGTTGGTGCTGCCCTGACTGAAGTGATGTACCCGCGCATGTCATCCCCGCCCGAGCCACTCGACCTCCCGGAGGCAGTCCATGGCCGATGACCGACCGTCCGTGCTCTTCGTCTGCGTCCACAACGCGGGGCGCTCGCAGATGGCTGCGGCATTCCTCACCCACCTAGCCCGCGGGCGGGTCGAGGTGCGATCGGCGGGGTCAGCGCCGGCGGCCACAGTCAACCCCGCGGTCGTTGCCGCCATGGCCGAGGAGGGCATCGACATCTCGGCGGAGGTGCCGAAGGTTCTGACGGTCGACGCGGTGCGGGAATCCGACGTCGTCATCTCGATGGGGTGCGGCGATGCCTGCCCGATCTTCCCCGGCAAGCGCTACGAGGACTGGGTGCTGGCTGATCCGGCCGGGCAGGGCGTGGACGCCGTACGTCCGATCCGCGATGAGATCAGATCACGTATCGAGGACCTGATTGCGCGCATCGCACCCGCCTAGGCGGGTGCCTCAGGGCGGACCTGAGAGGATCGCCGCGTGGATTCCGCGCTGACCTACCTACTGATCGCTGCCGTGATCGTCGTTCTCGCCGTCGTCGTGGCCATCGGGCTGGTGCGCGGACGCAGTCGAGGTCGGGCCGTGCGGCCAGCGTCGACGGTGACGGGTGCGGCTCGTCGCCCCGAGGCGGTCGAGACGGGTCACGTCACCGACGCGGTAGCCACGGTGGCCGAGCCGGTCGCTGCGCCCGAGGTAGATGTCGAGGTGCCCGGTGAGGGAGGTGTCGTCGATGTCGCTGAGGTCCTCGAGATCGAGACCCCGGCCCCGTCGCGCGGCAGGCTGGCGCGACTGCGCGCGCGGTTGGCGCGGTCCAACACCGCACTCGGCAAGGGGCTGCTGGCGCTGCTCGCCCGTGACACCCTCGACGAGCGCACCTGGGAGGAGGTCGAGGAGACCCTGCTCGTCGCCGACCTGGGTGTCGCAGCCACGGGGGAACTCGTGGACCGGCTACGCCAGCGGGTGCGGGTGGATTCGGTGCGGGATCCCGCGACGGTCCAGGTGTTGCTGCGGGAGGAGCTGCTCGCACTCGTCGGCCCCGACCTCG
>JBILVH010000239.1:0-3148 GCA_044370555.1 Candidatus Nanopelagicales bacterium | reverse complement strand
CGCACGCCGGCCGCCTCCAGGCCCGCCGCGAGGCCGAGCGGGGTCTGCCCGCCCAGTGACACGATGACGCCCTCGACGACCCCGCTCGCAGACTCGGCCGCGTGCACCTCCAGCACGTCTTCGAGGGTGAGCGGCTCGAAGTAGAGCCGGTCGGAGGTGTCGTAGTCGGTGGAGACGGTCTCCGGGTTGCAGTTCACCATGATGGTTTCGAAGCCCGCGGCACGCAGCGTCATCGCGGCGTGCACGCAGGAGTAGTCGAACTCGATGCCCTGGCCGATCCGGTTCGGACCCGAACCCAGGATCATCACCTTGCGTCGATCGGACGGTGCGACCTCGGTCTCCTCGTCGTACGACGAGTAGTGGTACGGCGTCCGTGCGGCGAACTCCGCCGCGCAGGTGTCCACGGTCTTGTAGACCGGACGCACGCCCGCGGCGTGCCGCAGGGCGCGCACCTCGGATTCGGATACGCCCCGCAGCGCTGCGATCTGCGCATCGGAGAACCCGTGGCGCTTCGCGCGCCGCAGGAGTGGACCAGCGAGGACGTCCGCCCCCGCGATCTCGTCGGCGACGGTGTTGATGATTCGGATCTGCTCGAGGAACCACGGGTCGATCCCGGTGATGTCATGGACGCGCTCGACACTCGCCCCGGCCCACAGCGCCTGCTGCACCTCGCGCAGCCGACCGTCACGCGGCACCCCGATCGTCCCGAGCAGGCCGTCGAGGTCGACCCCGTCGCGCGGCCACGCGAACGGCGCCTTGCGGTCCTCGAGGGATCTCAGCGCCTTCTGCAGCGCTTCGGTGAAGTTGCGCCCGATGGCCATGGCCTCGCCGACGCTCTTCATCGTCGTGGTGAGCACCGGATCGGCATTCGGGAACTTCTCGAACGCGAACCGCGGAACCTTCACCACGATGTAGTCGAGGGTCGGTTCGAACGAAGCCGGCGTCTCCCGTGTGATGTCGTTGGGGATCTCGTCAAGGGTGTAGCCGAGCGCGAGGCGCGCGGCGATCTTGGCAATGGGGAACCCGGTGGCCTTCGAGGCGAGCGCGGATGAGCGCGACACGCGCGGGTTCATCTCGATGACGATCATGCGGCCGTCGTCCGGGTTGATCGCGAACTGGATGTTGCAGCCGCCGGTGTCGACGCCGACCGCGCGGATCACGGCGATCCCGACGTCGCGCATCCGTTGGTACTCGCGGTCGGTGAGGGTGAGGGCGGGCGCGACGGTGATCGAGTCGCCGGTATGCACACCCATCGGGTCGAGGTTCTCGATCGAGCAGATGACCACCACGTTGTCGTTGCGATCACGCATGAGTTCGAGCTCGTACTCCTTCCACCCGAGGATGCTCTCCTCGAGGAGCACCTCGGACGTGGGACTGGCCTGCAGGCCGGCGCCCGCGATCCGCACCAGATCGCCCTCGTCGTACGCCATCCCCGAGCCCGCACCGCCCATCGTGAAGGACGGACGCACGACCATGGGGTAGCCGAGTTCCTCGGCGCCGGCGAGGCACTCCTCGAGGGAGTGACAGATCACCGAACGCGCGGACTCGGCCCCGATGTCCGCGACGATCTGCTTGAACTTCTCCCGGTTCTCGCCGCGCTCGATCGCATCAACGTCGGCCCCGATGAGTTCCACGTCGTACTTCGCGAGGACACCTGACGAGTGGAGCGCGATCGCGGTGTTCAGTGCGGTCTGCCCGCCGAGCGTCGGCAGCAAGGCATCGGGGCGCTCGCGGGCAATGATCTTCTCGACGACAGCGGGGGTGATCGGTTCGATGTAGGTCGCATCGGCGAACTCGGGGTCGGTCATGATGGTCGCCGGATTGCTGTTGACCAGGATCACGCGGATGCCCTCCGCGCGCAGGACCCGGCACGCCTGGGTCCCCGAGTAGTCGAACTCGCACGCCTGCCCGATGACGATCGGGCCCGAGCCGATGACCAGCACTGACCGGATGTCATCCCTGCGCGGCACGTGCGCCTCCCATCATGGCCGTGAACCGGTCGAAGAGGTACTCCGCATCGTGCGGACCCGCCGCCGCCTCGGGGTGGTACTGCACGCTGAAGGCGCGGGCATCGAGGAACTCGAGTCCTTCGACCACGTCGTCGTTGAGGCACACGTGCGACACGCGAACGCGGCCGAACGGGGTGTCGACATGGCCGTCGAGCGGCGCCCGCACGGCGAATCCGTGGTTGTGTGCGGTCACGGCGACCTTTCCCGTTGCGCGGTCCTGGACCGGCTGGTTGATGCCGCGGTGTCCGTACCGCAGCTTGTAGGTGCCGAGTCCCGCCGTGCGCCCGAGGATCTGGTTGCCGAAGCAGATACCGAACAGCGGGACATCGGCCCGCAAGACCTCGCCGGCGAGTGCGACCGCGCGATCGGCCGTGCCGGGATCGCCGGGGCCATTGGAGAGGAAGACCCCGTCCGGGCGGCGGGCCAGCACCTCCGCCGCAGACGTGGATGCGGGCAGCACGTGCACCTCGACGCCGCGCTCGGCCATCAGCCGCGGTGTCATGGCCTTGATGCCGAGGTCGATCGCCGCAACAGTGAACCTGCGGGCACCGACGGCCGGGACGACGTACGCCGACGACGTGGTGACCTCGTCGGTCAGGTCGGCGCCTTCCATCGCCGGCGACGCGAGGACTTCGGCGACCAGGTCGTCGACGGGTCGCGCGGCCGCATCACCACTGAAGATCCCGACCCGCATGACCCCGCATTCACGCAGGTGGCGCGTGAGTGCGCGCGTGTCCACGCCGCTGATGCCGACCACGTGGTCCGCGCGCAGGGCCTCGTCGAGCGTCCGCCGTGACCGCCAGTTCGAGGGCACCGGACTCGGATCGCGCACGACATAGCCCGACACCCAGATGCGGCGCGACTCCGGGTCCTCGTCGTTCATGCCCGTATTGCCGATGTGCGGTGCGGTCATGATCACCACCTGACGGTGGTACGACGGATCGGTCAGGGTCTCCTGATAGCCGGTCATCCCGGTGGAGAACACGGCCTCGCCGAAGGCCGTGCCCACCGCCCCGAGCGCATCACCGCAGAAGGCTCGGCCGTCCTCGAGGACCAGGATGGCCGGAGGGGGCGCGCTCATGCGAGCCTCCCGTCGAGCACCGTCGGGCGACCGTGCAAGAAGGTCGCGCGAACGCGAC
>JBILVH010000238.1:0-3180 GCA_044370555.1 Candidatus Nanopelagicales bacterium | reverse complement strand
CCGAGCGGTCCTCACCGCTGCAGGTCCTGGCGCAGGACTTGGGCGCCGCGCAGGTAGATGTGCTCGATCTCCTCGCGGGGCCTGTCGGTGTCGACGTGCGCCATGATGCGCACGACCCGCGGCAGCGCCCCGGCGACATCGATCTCCGTCGCGCAGAGCATGGGCACGTCGGTGACCCCGCAGGCGCGGATGGCAGCCGCGGGGAAGTCGCTCACGAGGTCCGGGGTGGAGGTCAGCACGAGGCTGATGAGGTCAGTGGGCGAGAGGTGGTTCGCGGACAGCATCCTCAGCAATAATTCACCGACTGCTTCGCGCATCTCCTCGGGTGAGTCCTGCGCGAGGCATGTCGCACCGCGCACCGCCCGTACCGACATCACGACCTCCTGTCGACCAACCTTAGTGCGTTCGGGTCACAGGCCCACAGCCGAGTAGAGGGCGCCGAGTTCGGCCCCGTGCAGGGTGCGCACCGTTCCCGGCCGCATCTGGCCCAGGCGGATCGGGCCGATACGGGTGCGCACAAGCCCTTCGACAGGATGACCGGCGGCCGCGAGCATTCGCCGCACGACGTGCTTGCGGCCCTCATGGATGACGATCTCCAGCATTGTCTTGCCGGGTGCCGCACCGACGACCGAGAAGTCGTCCACGTGCACCGGACCATCGTCGAGTTCCACTCCAGCGCGCAGCGTGCGCCCGAGTGCTCGGGGCACAGAACCGGCGATCGTGGCCACGTACGTCTTCGGGACCCCGTGACTCGGGTGCGACAGGCGCTGTGCGAGGTCGCCGTCATTGGTGAGGAGCAGGAGTCCCTCGGTGTCAGCATCGAGTCGCCCCACGTGGAAGAGCCGTTCGGTGCGGTCGGCGACCAGATCGCCGACGCAGGGTCGGCCGCGCTCGTCGGTCATCGTCGAGACCATGCCGAGCGGCTTGTTGAGCGCTAGCACTATGTGGCGCTGCGCGGTGGGCACACGCACCCCGTCGACGTGTATCGCATCGGTCTCGGGGTCGACGCGCAGGCCCTGTTCGCGGACGCGCTGCCCGTTAACCGTCACGCGCCCCGCGGCGATGAGCTCCTCACACCGGCGACGGCTTCCCACGCCCGCGGCAGCCATCACTTTCTGCAGGCGAATCCCGTCATCGCTCACACCGGATCCCCGGGCGAGGCAAGCTCTTCCAACTCGGAGAAGTCCGGGAGGAAGCCCGCCAACTCCGGCAGGTCCTCGAGGCTCGCGATGCCGAGACGTTCGAGGAAGTAGGGCGTCGTCCGGTAGAGGTGCGCACCGGACTCACGCTCCGTGCCGGCCTCCGCAACGAGCCCGCGCGCGATCAAGGTTCGCAGGACTCCTTCGACGTTGACCCCTCGGACGGCGCTGATGCGAGCGCGGGTCACCGGCTGCCGGTAGGCGACGACGGCGAGGGTCTCGAGGGATGCCTGGGTCAGGCGGGCCTGCTGACCGTCCAGCACCCACCGCGACACCACATCGGAGCACTGGGCGCTGGTGTAGTAGCGCCAGCCGCCGGCCACCTCGCGCAACTCGAATCCACGCCCTGACTCGACGTACTCCGCGGCCAGGGCTCGGACGCACTCCTCGACCTCAGGCACCGGCCGGCCCACGGTCTGCGCGAGCACAACGAGCGGCATCGGCTCGTCAGCGACGAGCAGCAGTGCCTCGAGAGCGGCCGCCAGACTTGGCGCGCCGAGGTCGTCGTACCCGCCCTCCGCGACATCTCCATCCAGCACCTGCTGCTCCTCCGGTGACGCAGTCACTGATCCACCTCCTCGGTCGTGTCGACGACGGGCTCGTCCTCGAACTCGTCCACGGCGAAGTCCAGGGCGTCGCCGCCGGTCCAGCGGATCGTGAGCTCCCCGAGCGCGCGGGCCTGCTCGAATGAGACCGCGCCCTCCCGGTAGAGCTCGAGCAGCGCGAGGAAGCGCCCGACGATGAGCAGTGTGGAGTCGCAGTCGGCTACCAGGGCCCGGAAGGTTGCGACACCTGCGCGGCGTAGACGACCAGCGAGGATCGCCGCCTGCTCGCGCACACTGACACGCGGTGCGTGCAGGTGCGATAGGCCTACCGTCGGCTCTTCCCTGGGCGTCAGGACCCGCTGTGCGAGAAGCGCGAATTCGGACACCCCGAGACCGAGCAACACCTCGGGCAGCAGGGCCGCGTGATGCGGCTCGAGTCCGACCGCGCGCGGGTAGCGCCGGGCCGCAGAGTGCATCGACTCCGCGAGCCGAGCTGCGACCTCCTTGTAGGCGCGGTACTGCAGGAGCCGCGCGAAGAGGATGTCGCGGGCCTCGAGCAGCGCGAGGTCCTCTTCGTCTTCGACCTCACCACTCGGCAGAAGACGCGCTGCCTTGAGATCGAGCAGGGTTGCGGCAATGACCAGGAACTCCGTCGTCTCTTCAAGGTCCCATGCCGGACCCTGCTCGCGGATGTACGCGATGAAGTCGTCAGTGACTGCGTGCAAGGCGAGGGTCGTGACTTCGAGTCGGTGCTTGGCGATCAGACTGAGCAGGAGGTCGAATGGCCCTTCGAACTCGTCAAGGCGTACTGCGAAGCGGGTCGTCGCCGTCCCCGCGCCCTCCTCAGTGAGGGTGCCGACGGAATCCACGTCAGCGACTCACGAGTTCGCGAGCCAGTTGGCGGTACGCCTCAGCACCCGCGCTGGAGGCCGCGAACGTCGTAATGGGCTCCCCCGCGACCGTGGCGTCGGGGAACTTGACCGTGCGGCCGATCACGGTGTGGAACACCTGGTCCCCGAAGGCGTCCACGACGCGAGCCAGGACCTCGCGACTGTGGAGCGTGCGAGCGTCGTACATGGTGGCGAGGACGCCGATGATCTCCAGTCGCGGATTGAGGCGCTGCTGCACCTTGCGGACGGTGTCCATCAGGAGCGCCACGCCACGCAACGCGAAGTACTCGCACTCCATCGGGATGATCACACCGTCGGCCGCGGCGAGCGCATTGACAGTGAGAAGTCCCAGCGACGGCTGACAGTCGATGAGGATGTAGTCGTATTCATCGACGACCGTCGCGAGGGCACGAGCGAGTGCCTGCTCACGCGCGACCTCGTTGACGAGCTGGATCTCGGCCGCAGACAGGTCGATGTTGCTGGGGATGAGGTCGAGGCCCGGGACCCCCGTGTCGCACCGCACGGATGCGGCATCGACCCCGGCGT
>JBILVH010000237.1:0-3188 GCA_044370555.1 Candidatus Nanopelagicales bacterium | reverse complement strand
GCACCGGGTCTGATGGCGCCGCCGCGAAGAATGCGTCCCAGTCCTTGGGATGGCACATGACGTGGTGCAGCCGATGACGGACGTCAGCCAGGACTCCATCGAGGTCCCAGACGGCGAGACGGGTCCGCGACATCGGGATCAGTGGCCGAGAGCGGACGGAGCCTCGACGTGGGTGAGTGTGCCGTCGAGAATCTCGAAGACCCGGTCGGTGTATTCCACCATTCGCAGGTCGTGGGTGACCATGATCCCGGTCTTGCCTCGACCCTTGACCTCGCGGCGGAGCAGTTCGACCACCTGCCGGCCCATCGCTGTGTCGAGCGAGGCGGTGGGTTCGTCCACGAGCACCAGATCCGGATCGTTCATGAGGGCGCGGCCGATTGCCACCCGCTGACGCTCACCGCCCGAAAGTCGTTCGGGGATGTTGCGCGCCCTGGCGGCGAGTCCGAGTTCCTCCAGCAGCTGATCCGCGCGCTGCTGTGCCTGCTTGCGACCGACTCCCTTGATCAACCCGGAGACATAGAGCAGATTCTCGCGGGCGGTCAGGAAGGGCACCAGGTTTGCAGACTGGAACACGAAGCCGACTCGCTCGGCCCGGAAGCGCGTGAGTTCCCGCCGCGTCAACGAAGTGACGTCGACGTCGCCGAGACGGACTGTTCCGGAGGTTGACGAGAGCAAGCCCCCGATGATCGAGATCAAGGTTGTCTTCCCCGAGCCCGACGGGCCAAGGAGGGCGACGAACTCACCGCGGTCGACGGCCATAGTCGCGTTCGATACCGCCACCACCTCGGTATGGCCGCTTCCGTACACCTTGCGCACATCTTTCACCTGCAGCAGCGCCGTGGTGTGCGCGGCGGCATCCGCACGCGGGTCGGCACCAGCGCCTTCGGCGGCTGCAGTCGTGGCCCGGATGACCGGATCAGGGTGTGTCATAGCGCTCCTCCGATGGCCGTGGCCGGGTCGATGCGGGCGATGCGTCGAAGGGAGAACGCAGCACCTGCGACTCCGGCGACGAGTGTGAAGACCGCGATGGACACCAGGGTGTCCACCCTGAACAGCGTCGGCACGGTCGACGGAATGATGAGACCGAATAGTCGCGCGACGATAGTCCCGAGAATCACACCGAGGATTGATGCGATCAACGCCTGGACCAGGACACCGACACCGAGCCTGCCGGTCGAGGACCCGAGTGCCTTCAGGGCGGCGAAGAGTTCGCGCTTCTCAAGAACCAACAGCGCGAAGAACAGGGCGACGACCAGTGCGGCGACCGCCAGGGTCACATAGATGATCGAGTTCAGGGTGGAGCGCTGCTGCTGGACCCCGGGGATTGCCAGCCCCGTCGCCGTCGCGCTCAGGACGGTGGTGCCCGGTACGGCCGCGCCGATCCCCGTCAGGTCGGCACCGACGGCGGTGATGAGGGCGACGGCATTGATCGCCTCCGGCTGGCCGCGCAACTCCGGGCGGACCGCATCACGCATCGCCCGCCACGTGGTGACGGAGGTCCAGATCGTGGGCTGAAGCTGGTAGGACGAGTCCGACACGAAGCCGACGATCTCCGCACCGACATCACCGACCGAGACGGTGGAGCCGATCGTGACGCCATCGGACTGCAACGCGGTGTCGGCGAGCGCCACCCCGGTCTCGCCGGGGGCCGGGGCGCGTCCCTCGACGAGAGTGGTGGGGGAGCCGGCTCCACCCGCCTCGATCCCGAAGACTGCCAGGTCGATGTCTCCGGCCGGCCCCCGTCCGCCGGTCAAGAGGACGCCGACCGGTCCGGCCGCAGCCACACCCGGGGCCGCTGCGAACGCCGCCACATCGGACTCCTTGAGGCGCGAGCGCACCAGGGAGCCCTCGGCATCCGCACTGAACGCATAGGCGGTCGCCGTCGTGGATCGGACTGCTCCGGTCGCCCCATAGAACAGGCCGTCCGCCAGGGCCCCGAGCACGAGCACCAGGAACACGATGAGCGACAGCGCGCTGATGATGGCCGCGAACCGGCCCTTACCGCGGCGGATCTCATTGAATGCGAGCATCAGCGGGCTCCCACCGCGGTTGCGGGGTCGATGCGCACGATGCGCCGGATGCTCAGCAGTCCTGCGATGAGGGAGAAGGTGAGCACCGCCAGGATCGTCCCGATCAGCAATCCAGGCTGCAGGGTGACCGGTAGTCCGGTATTCAAGCCTCGGACGGCCAACAGCGTCAGTGCGACGGCGAGCACCGATGCGACAAGGACCACTGCCGTGATCTGCATGGCCACGGTTGCGGCCAGACGCCCGGAACTGCTGCCGATCGCGCGCAGGAGCGTGAACGTGCGCATCTTCTGGACCGTGAGGATGAGAAAGAAGAATCCGATGACGACGATGCCGATGACGAAGGTGAGGCCGACGAGGATCCCGAAGCTCTGGGAAATGGACTCGATCCCGGGTATGAGGCCGACGGCCTGCTCCAGGGTGTAGGCGCGTGTCCCCGGAACCGTGCCCTGCACGGCTGTGGCCACCGCTGCCACATCCGCCCCGGGGTCGACGATGAAGGCGACCGCATTGACCGGCACGAAGGGGAGACCGGGGTTTGCCGCCCGAATAGCGGACTCGAAGGTCTCGAGGGTGACGTAGGCCGTCGGGATGGCATTGAACTGGGCACCGCGGAGCAGGCCGACGACGACCAGCCGCGTGCCGCCGGGCTCGAGGGTGACGGAGTCGCCGATGGCCACGCCGCCGCCGTCCACGGCCGCCTCGCCCGACGCCTGGGGGAGTCGGCCGTCCGAGAGCCCGGTGGGGGCGCCCGGTGCGCCCGGGACGAAGCCGAAGACCTGGGTGTCAGTCGGACCGGCAGGTAAGGTCGCCGAGGTCGTGTAAGTACCGACGCCGGCCGCCTGCGCCACCCCCGGCACCGCTGCCACGGCGGAGATCGTCTCCGCCGGTAGGCGGCTCGCGGAGATATTGTCGCGCGCGGTGTCGGAGTAGACGATGCCTTGGGTCTGGAGTCCCTCCAAGGCCCCGACAAGGGCGCTGACCAGTGCATTCGACAACGTGGTGAGCAACAGGACCAGGAAGACGAGCAGGGCGACAGCGCCGGTCAGCAGTCCGAACCGGAGCTTGGCACGACGGATCTCGGTGGTCGCCAGACTCATGAGTCGCCACGCGTGGGTGAGACGTACCGGACCTGCATGCACACTCCCGAGTTGTGCGCTC
>JBILVH010000236.1:0-3197 GCA_044370555.1 Candidatus Nanopelagicales bacterium | reverse complement strand
CTGCCGACTGCACCGCGATCACCCTCGGCTCCGGTACCGCCTCGGTGACTCGCAATCGGTGGGCGGGCAATGTCATCGAGGAGGCCCGCGTCCACGCGCCGATGCTCATCGCATCGACGGCGGCACACGCGTTCCCCGCCGAGCCGGTGCCTGGCTCGGGACCGGCAGTCGTCGCCGAATTCACCCCCGAACTGAGCGACGCCGACGTCGCAGTGCGCGTCATTGATCGCGTCGGAGGTGGTGGTGGTGGAGTGAGCCTCGCCGAGGCCAAGGTCGTCGTCTCCGGCGGCCGGGGTGTCGGGGAAGGCGGCTTCGGCCCGCTCGAGGAATTGGCGGCACTTCTCGGCGGCACCGTCGGATGCTCCCGTGTCGTGACCTCCGCAGGCTGGCGTCCGCATGCGGAGCAAGTCGGACAAACCGGCACGAAGGTCGCACCCGACCTCTACATCGCGGTGGGTATCAGCGGGGCCACCCAGCACATTGCCGGCTGCAAGAACTCCAAGACGATGATCGCCATCAACACCGATCCGGAGGCGACCATCATGTCGTTCGCCGACTACGCCGTCATCGGGGATGCCGCGACGGTGATGCCCGCCATCGTCGACGCCGTGCGCGCCGCCAAGTCGTAGGAAGCCAGTCGTAGGAAGCCCAGTCGTAGGAAGTCCAGTCGTAGGAAGCGGGAGCAATGTCATCAGATATCGAGATCGCCCAGGCCACCACGCTGCATCCGATCCTGCAGGTCGCGGCATCCCTCGGCCTGCCCACCGAAGCGATCGAGCCCTACGGCCACTACAAGGCGAAGGTCTCCCTCGAGTACCTCGCCGCACTCCCGGAACGTCCAGACGCCAAGTTGATCCTCGTCACCGCGATCAACCCCACCCCCGCGGGTGAGGGCAAGACGACCACCACGGTCGGCCTCGGCGACGGGCTACGTCGTATCGGCAAGAACGCTGTCGTCTGTTTGCGCGAGCCCTCCCTCGGACCGGTCTTCGGCATGAAGGGCGGAGCCGCAGGCGGCGGCTACGCCCAGGTTGTCCCGATGGAGGACATCAACCTGCATTTCACCGGCGACTTCAGCGCGATCGGCCTAGCGAACAATCTGCTCGCCGCACTGATCGACAACCACATCCACCACGGCAACACCCTGGGGATCGATGTTCGCCGCATCACGTGGAAGCGCGTCGTTGACATGAACGATCGCGCACTGCGGGACATCACGGTCGGTCTCGGTGGCCCGGGCAACGGCTACCCGCGCCAGGACGGCTTCGACATCGTGGTCGCGTCCGAGGTCATGGCGATCTTCTGCCTCGCCACGTCACTAGACGATCTGAAGCAGCGCCTCGGCAACATCATCGTCGGATACACCCGCGATCTGAAGCCGGTCCACGCACGCGATCTGGATGCGGATGGCGCGATGACCGTCCTGCTGAAGGACGCGTTCGCACCCAATCTCGTGCAGACGCTCGAGCACACGCCAGCCTTCGTTCACGGCGGCCCCTTCGCCAACATCGCGCACGGCTGCAACTCCGTGATTGCCACTCGGTCCGCCATGAAGCTTGCTGATTACGTCGTTACCGAGGCCGGCTTCGGTGCTGACCTCGGGGCGGAGAAGTTCGTGGACATCAAGTGCCGGAAGTCAGGACTTCGGCCGAGCGCCGCGGTGATCGTGGCGACGGTGCGCGCCCTCAAGGTCCACGGCGGCGCCGATCCCAAGTCCGTCATACAGGAAGATCTCGGTGCGCTGGAGAAGGGCCTCGTGAACCTCCGCCGACACATCGAGAACGTCCAGGACGTGTATGGCATCAACGCCGTCGTCGCCATCAACGCCTTCACCTCGGACACCGCGGCGGAGATCGAGTTGCTGCGCAGCAGCGTGGCCGATCTCGGGGTCGAGGTCGTCCTCGCGACCCACTGGGCGGACGGCGGTGCGGGTGCCGCTGACTTGGCGCGCACGGTCGTGGAGCTGTGCGAGAAACCTCGGGAGCTCACCTTCGTGTACCCCGACGACGCGACGCTGTGGGAGAAGATCGAGGCAATCGCGACGCGCGTCTACCGCGCGTCAGAGGTGACCGCCGACAGCAAGGTTCGCAAGGCGATTCGTGATCTGCAGGCGGGCGGCTTCGGGCATCTGCCGGTCTGCGTCGCGAAGACTCAGTACTCGTTCTCGACCGATCCGGCTCTCCGGGGCGCTCCGAGCGGGCACGTGCTGGATATCCGCGAGGTGCGCCTGTCCGCCGGCGCGGAGTTCGTCGTCATGGTCTGCGGTGACATCATGACGATGCCCGGCCTTCCCAAGGAGCCCGCCTCGGCCCGCATCGACCTGATCGACGGCCAGGTGGTCGGACTGTTCTAGACCTGGCCCAGCCAGAAGCTCTGCCAGCGGATGAAGATCAGCCCGAGGATCACGAGGTACCACCCGAACAAGATGAACAGGCGCAACTGCACGATCGCGCCGCCGAAGCCGGCCGGCAACGGTAGGCGCCCAGTCGCGATGTTCGCGGTGGTCACGTAGACGAAGATCGCCGCGGTGACTGTCCAGACGACCATGCACCACGGGCACAGAGCTCCGATGCTGTACAGGCTCTGATAGATCAGCCAGTGGCAGAAGGCGAAGCCCAGCAGCGCTCCGGCATTCAGACCAAGCCATATCCACCTTGGGAGTTGGACGCGGGAGGCCAGCAAGACTCCCAGGGTGATCACGACACTGAACCCCGCGAGACCCATGAGCGGGTTCGGGAAGCCGAATACGGACGCCTGATCGGTGATGATGACCGATCCGCAACTCAGGACCGGGTTGATGTTGCACGACGGGCTGTACGACGGATCCATCAGCACGCGGATCTTGTCGAGGGTCAACGCGAACGCGGATGCGAAGCCGAGGATCCCGCCGACAATGAGGACCCACGGGGTGACCGTCGTCAGACGCCGTGCCTGCCGGTCACGGTAGGACTCCTCCGGCGACTCGTCGAGGAGATGATCCTCGGCGGCGTCCTCGACCTCGTGCATACCCATGCTTCCTACAGTACGCCGCCCAGCGCCGGAAGCAGCATCACGCCCGCTAGGGGCGCGGACCCACGAAGACGACGCTGTAGTCGCTCGTCGACCAGGCGCCCGCGCGCCCTGCCACGCGCAGGACGTACCGCCCGGGGGCGAGCCGGACCGACACGATCTCGGCATCGGTGCCGTTGGCCCTGCCG
>JBILVH010000287.1:0-2663 GCA_044370555.1 Candidatus Nanopelagicales bacterium | reverse complement strand
GATGCGCGTGGCAACCAGCGCGCCGAACGACGCTGCGGTACGTGCGACGGCGACGGTGTGCCGGGCGTCGTCGATCTGTGCGTCGGTGTACGTCACGCCGCCCGCGACTTCGTCAAGCCGAAGGTCGGGGACGAGTTCCGCCACATCGTCACGCGACAGACTGCGCGGTCGCTCTATCGGGACGCCGTGCGATCCACGTCGCGCAAGGGCGTCGTACAACCGAACCCCCGATGCGACGTAGCTGCGTTGCCACCGCTTGCCGACGGGGAACAGGAACGGCACGGGGTGGACGAGGTGCGGGGCCAACCGGTCCAACAGCAGTCCGCGTTCGGTCAGCGCTTCGCGAACCAACCCGAACTCGCGCTGCTCCAGGTAGCGCAGGCCTCCGTGGGCGAGCCGCGAGGAGCGGCTCGACGTACCGGATGCCAGGTCGTTCATCTCGAGTAGGCCGACCGAAAGCCCGCGCGAAGCCGCATCCAGGGCGGCCCCGCAACCCACGACTCCCCCGCCCACAACCAGGATGTCCAGGGGCCGGTCAGGCGTGGTTGCCCGCAGTCGATTGACCGCGTGCGCGCGCTCCTGCGGTCCGAGTCGATCCGTGCTCACACTGCGAGGCTACCTAGCGGATCCGGTCGATCAGGCGCTCACCACGACCTCGACCCGCTGGAACTCCTTCAGATCGCGGTACCCCGTCGTTGCCATGGCCTTGCGCAATGCGCCGGCGAGGTTCGCCGAGCCGTCCGCAACCCGCGCCGGACCGTGCAAGATCTCCGCGTAGGTGCCGACTGTGCCGAGCACCGGTCGCAGACCGCGCGGAAGGCGCGGATGCCAGGCCTCCGGTCCCCAGTGCACTCCGCGGCCGGGGCCGTCCGTCGCCCGCGCGAGCATCGAGCCGACCATGGCGGCATCGGCACCGCAGGCGATCGCCTTCACCAGATCACCGCTGCGTCCGATGGAGCCATCCGCGATCACGTGGACATAGCGTCCGCCGGACTCATCGAGGTAGTCACGGCGAGCGGCGGCCACGTCCGCAACAGCACTCGCCATCGGGACACGGACCCCGAGGACGTCTGCGGTCGTATGTGCCGCACCGCCGCCGAAACCGACGAGCACACCCGCCGCTCCCGTGCGCATGAGGTGCAGTGCGGCCTGATAAGTCGAGCACCCGCCCACGATGACGGGGACATCAAGGTCGTAGATGAAACTCTTGAGGTTGAGCGGCTCACGGCCATCAGCCACATGCTCGGCGCTCACCGTGGTTCCGCGGATGACGATCATGTCCGCCCCTGCTGCGACCGCGCGCGGCGCGAGACTGGTGGCCGACTGAGGGGAAACACCGACCGCCACCGTGCCACCCCCGGCGCGTAGTTCGCCGATGCGCTGAGCGAGAAGGTCGGGATCGATCGGGGCCGCCGCGTACATCTCCTGCAGCACCGCACCAGCGCGGTCGGGGTCCGCGCTACGGATACGTTCGAACGCCGTCGACGGATCGGCGTACCTCGACCACAACCCCTCACCCCCGAGCACCGCCAGGATCCCGAGGCCACTCAGAGTCGCGGCCGACTCCGGGGACACGACCGAGTCCATCGGCGCCGCGATGACCGGGAGTTCGAAGCGGTACGCATCGATCTGCCAGGCAGTGGACACCTCGTCGGAGTCGCGAGTACGTCGGCTCGGCGCGATCGCGATGTCGTCAAAGGAGTAGGCCTTCCGCGCGCGCTTACCGCGGCCGATCTCCATCTCACTCATGATGTCCCTCGTCGGTGCGTCAGCGGCTGTGATAGTTCGGGGCTTCGACCGTCATGGTCACATCGTGCGGGTGACTCTCCTTGAGGCCTGCGGCCGTAATGCGAACGAATCGCCCCTTAGCGTGCAGTTCGGGGATTGTGCGAGCACCGGAGTACCCCATCGCCGCACGCAGACCGCCGATCAATTGGTGGGCGACCGCACCAACAGGACCGCGGTAGGGCACCACTCCCTCAACACCCTCCGGCACGAGTTTGTCATCGCTCAGGACGTCGTCCTGGAAGTAGCGGTCCTTCGAGAACGACCGGGCCTGGCCGCGGGTCTGCATCGCACCGAGGGAGCCCATGCCCCGGTAGGACTTGAACTGCTTGCCGTTGACGAAGATCACCTCGCCCGGCGCCTCCTCGCACCCCGCTAGTAGGGAGCCCACCATCACCGTGTCGGCGCCGGCCACGATCGCCTTCGCGATGTCGCCTGAATACTGCAGACCACCATCACCGATGACCGGGACACCCGCGGGCCGTGCCACGGATGCGGCCTCGTAGATCGCAGACACCTGGGGAACTCCGACGCCGGCGACGATCCGCGTCGTGCAGATGGACCCGGGACCTACCCCGACCTTGATCGCATCAACTCCCGCGTCGATCAGAGCGCGGGCGCCCTCGCGCGTCGCCACATTGCCGCCTATCACGTCGACAGTGGTCTCGCGCTTGAGCAGTCGGACCATGTCGGTAACGGCGCGCGAGTGACCGTGCGCCGTGTCGACGACCAGTACGTCAACACCGGCCTCTACCAGTGCACGAGCACGCTTCTCCGCATCGACCCCGACGCCGACAGCCGCACCCACCACGAGTCGGCCGTCCGCATCCTTCGTCGCCAGGGGGTACTTATCGGACTTGACAAAGTCCTTCACCGTG
>JBILVH010000235.1:0-3218 GCA_044370555.1 Candidatus Nanopelagicales bacterium | reverse complement strand
CCGACGACTTGCGGTGGAGCGGGTCCTGGACACGCCCACGGTCACCCGCCGCCGCAAGTTCGCGTGGGGGCTCGCCGCGGCGGGAATCGGCCTCGACGGGTACGACCTGTTCATCATGAGTGCGGCCGGACCCCTCATCGTCGCGTCACTCGGCCTCGAACCATGGCAGAAGGCGGTGGCCGTCGGCGCGGCTGTTCTCGGTGCCGTGCCCGGCGCGCTCCTCGGCGGTCGACTCGCCGACCGCTTCGGCCGACAGACGATGCTGAAGATCGACCTGCTCATCTTCCTCGCAACAGCGATCGCATCCGCGTTCGCGTGGGATGTGTGGTCGCTGGCACTCTTCCGCTTCCTGCAGGGAGCTGCAGTGGGAGCGGAGTATCCGCTCAGCGCCTCGATGGTCAGTGAAGTGATGCCCGCCAAGACCCGCGGGCGCTGGATGACCGGGGCCTTCGCCTTCCAGGCGGTCGGTATGGTCGCTGCCGCCGGCGTGGGCACCCTGCTCCTCCTCGTCATCAACGACGTGGATGCGTGGCGCTGGATGCTGCTCTCCGGCGTTGTGCCTGCCGCGATCGTCGCCGTGATGCGCCTGCGGATACCCGAGAGCCCGCGCTGGGAAGCCCGCCAGGGAAACCTGGAAGAAGCCGAACGCGGAGCCGAATGGTTGACCGGCGTCACGCCGGAGGTGACCGACGAGGACATCGCGCTCGCCGAAGTCTTCGATCGAGGTCCGCAGCCCCGCATCACCGCGCGCGCGCTGCTCAAACCGCGCTTCCGCAGGGCGCTGGTGCTGACCACGGTGCCGTGGTTCCTCATGGATATCGCGCTCTACGGAGTCGGCCTGTTCACCCCGACCCTCATCATGGGGCTCATCCAGCCGTCATCTGACTCCAACTTCCTTACCGACGACCTGATTGCGACAGCGGAATCAGCATTCACCGACCTCTTCCTCGTGGTCGGCTTCCTGATCAACATCGTGCTCATCGAACGGGCCGGACGAATTCGCCTGCAGTTGATCGGCTTTGTCGGCATGGCGGTCGGGCTCGCGATACTTGCACTCTCGGGGGACGGCGGAGCCCCGTGGTTGATCCTGCTCGGCTTCAGCGTGTTCAACATCATGCTCAACATCGGACCCAACGCGACGACGTACCTGCTGCCGACGGAGGTCTACCCGACGCGCCTACGCGCCACCGGTCACGGTGTGGCGGCGGCGGCTGGCAAGGTCGGCGCAGTCGTCGGCACCTTCGGCCTGCCGCTGGCGGTCGCGGCGTACGGCATCCGGCCGACGATGGCCGTGATAGCGGTGCTCTCCATCCTCGGCCTGGCCTTCACCATCGCCGCAAAGATCGAGACCACGGGCAAGGTGCTGACCGACGAAGACGTGTGATCGGCTACGAGTCGAAGCCGAGGCCGAGTCGATCAAGGGTCCGCAACCACGGCCCGCGACGCCCTTCGGACCGATCAGCCTTCTCGAGGGCACGGCGGGTGAGATGAATGCCAACGGAGCGCAGTGGCTCGGGCGGGAACGGCAGCGGCTTAGTCCGCACCATCTCCAGTTCCGTGCGCTCCGTACTCAGGCCATCGACCAGGTCCAGCGCGGTGTCGGCGCCGAAGCGAGACGCCCCGACTCCCAGGCCGGTATAGCCGGCCACGTAGGAGAGCGCGCCGCCGTACGCCGTCCCCCAGAACGCGGAGAAGCGCGAGCAGGTATCGATAGCGCCGCCCCAAGTATGGGTGAACCGCAGGCCGTCAAGTTGCGGGAACGTGGCGAAGAAGTGGTCGGCAAGTCGCGCGAACGACTCCTGGTTGGCGTCGAACTGCGGACCCCAGCCGTTGCGCCAGTGATAGATGGCGTCGTACCCGCCCCACAGGATGCGTCCGTCAGCGGTGCGGCGGTAGTAGTGGAACTGGTTGCCCGCATCACCGATACCCGCGAAGTCCGACCAGCCGAGGCTCGCTGATTGATCCGCGCTCAGCGGCTCGGTCATCAACACGTAGTCCCACACCGGAACGATGTACGCGCGTGTGCGCCGCAGGGGCGAGGGGGCTGCACCTGTGGCTACCACCACCTTCTCGGCATCGATCGAGGCGTAGGGAGTGCGCACCGTGACACCACGTCCCCCGGGCCGAGCCTCGAAGGAGACAGCAGGGGTGTGCTCGAAGATGCTCCCGCCCGCCTGCTCTAAGGCAGCGAGCAGCCCCCACGCCAGCCGAGCGGGATTCACCACGGCGGTGGAGTTCGGTGTGTGGACCGCTCCGACATAGGTAGGCGACATGACTCGCGCGCGCACCTGCTCACCCGACAGGACCTGCACCGGGTCCCCCACGGAGGCTGCGATATCCGCATACTCGTACAGACCGGCGACCTGGTACTCCTCGGTCGCTACGGTGAGCTCGCCGTCGCGCACGAAGTCGCACGGGATGTCGCGATCTCGGATCGTCTTCTCGATCGCATCAAGGTTGTCCATGCCAAGGCGGTGGAGAGTCGGCAGCTCGCTCGGCCATCGCTCCAGACCGTTGACCAGGCCATGCGTGAGCGACGCTGCCATGAAGCCGCCATTGCGCCCCGCGGCCTGGCTGGCTACCCGATCCGCGTCGATGACGACGACCCGCCGACCGGGATCGCGTTCGAGTGCTCGCAGTGCCGCCCAGAGGCCGCTAAAGCCTCCGCCGACCACTAGTAGATCCGCGGTGCGGTGCTCGGTCAGCGCTGGCCGCGCCTCCGGTCGGTCGGGATCATCGAGCCAGAAGGGAAGTCGACGGGCATGGGCCAGCGACGGGAGTACCTCTGGACGTGCTGACCGCGCGAACGGCATGACCCCAGTCTAGGCGACGGGTGGCGGGCTCGCGAGCCGTCGCCGCATGAGTCTTAACTATCCAGATTAATCCACACAGCCCGCGCCTGTGTCTTACCGTGATTGGAGATACGGTGCGGGACTTGGGACGAGTAGGTGATGCCGTCTCTCGCGCGGAGCACGTGATCGACACCGTCCAGAGTCACAGTCAGAGTTCCCGACAGAACCACTCCGAACTCGGTCCCAGCGTGATGAAGGGGTTGTCCAGCGCTGGACGTACCCGGCTGGTATTCATTTACTACGAACTCCACGCCGCGCAGGTTGTCGTTATGCACGATTCGTCGAACGACCCCCTCGGCCGTCTCGAACTCGATTTGGTCCTTTGCCCTGCTGACCGGATCGGGGGGGGATTCGGGTGCGGCAAAG
>JBILVH010000234.1:0-3236 GCA_044370555.1 Candidatus Nanopelagicales bacterium | reverse complement strand
GTCAGTGCGACGAGGCCCTGGTCGGGGTTCATGTTGGAATCCAGGACGAAGCGCCCGACGTTGCCCGGGAAGAGCGATGCGTAAATGGCACCGAGGTACGTGCCGTAGGAGATACCGAGGTAGTGCAGTTTCGGCTCCCGCAGGATGGACCGGAGGATGTCCATGTCTCGCGCGACGTCGTGGGTGCCGACGTGGGCCATGAGTCCGGGTGACAACTCCTCGCAGTGAGCGGGGACCGCGCCGACCAATCGCATGTAGGCGCGCCGCTCCGCGCGGCTCGACGGTAGGGACTGCGGGGCCGCCTCGAACTCGCCCTTCGTCGCACACATCAGCCGGGTGCTGCGATTGACCCCGCGCGGGTCCGGGCCCACGATGTCGAACGACGACGTCAACTGCGTGGGGAGCGCGGAGACGCCGGCAATCACCAGGTTCGTTGCCGACCCGCCCGGACCTCCTGGGTTGATGATGATGGACCCCTGCGATGTCCCGCTGCTCGCGCGCTGACGCGCGACGCCGATGCTGATCGTGCGGCCGGTGGGGTTCGAGTAGTCCAGCGGCACGTCGTACGACGCGCACTCCGCTGTCGAGCCTTCGAGGCATGGCTCCCACGCGAGTTGCTGGGCGCGGAACCTCGCGAGCGGGTCGTCGCCGCGCGGTACGGCCGCGGGCGACACCGTCGTCGCAGGCTGCGCCGGTGACACCGGGGCGGCACTCGCGGCGGCGAAGGGGATTGTGAATGCCGCAGTGGCCAGCGCCGCTGCAATGGCAATGGTGGGGCGGACCATGGTCTGGCTTCGGTTGCGGGTCATGCGACCCATCGTAACCATGCTCATCACGCACCGTCCCCGCTCGCATCCAGACTGGTGATCGGCTCGAGCCGCTCACCCCGCTCCATCATGCTGACGACGATGTAGGGCAGCACGGAGATGAACGTGGTGATGAAGAGCACGAGGCCAACAGACACGTTCCAGGTCAACGGCACGGTGAGCGTCGCACCGTCGGGGGAAACGGCAACGAAGGACATGAGAGCGATGGTTGCCCCTCCCGCGATCGTCCACCCGAGGATGAGGTACGCCCACACATACAAGCGGTTCTTCACGGCACGTTGACGCTCGTCGAGGAAGCGGTCGGCCAGATCGGGTACTGCACGCACCGACATTCGGAGGGCACCCCACAAGGCCCAGCAGACTGCGACGACAGCCACACCAGACACCGTTCCGTACCTGATGAAGGCTGGCGCGATCGCGAGGCAGGATGCGGTGGCGCACACCCCGAGAACCACCCGCGCCGGCCGGGTACGCAGCAGGTCGAAGCGCTGGTCCATCTGGATCCGCGTGGCACGCCGCTCTCTATCGGCCTCGCGACGCTCGGCGGCGGTAGTTGGCAGGTGTGGCATGGTCACCGTCCTGTCGTGATCCGGTCGAAGGGTTCGAGCGAGAAGATCTCCTCCAGCGGAACGTCGAGTGCCGAAGCGATCTGGAGAGCTAGCACCAGACTGGGCGAATACTCACCCCGCTCGAGATAGCCGATCGTCTGGTAGTGCACGGAAACGACGTCGGCGAGTTCCTGCCGCGTCAAGCCGCGGTGAGTCCGCCACTCCTCCAGCCGGCTGAACACCGGGACTTCATCCGCTTTCGGCCTGCGACCCATGGGGGTAGCATAAATACAACTTAGCATTAATGCAACATCTCTCAGGTCTCGCCCCTGATGACGGGGCATCCGCGAGGCATACCGGCGTAGCGTCATGGGTATGGCGCAGCGCGTGATGAAGGCGTCGAGAGGTGCCTACCTGCGCGCGCTGTCCGCCACGCTGGTCGCAATAGCGGCTGCGGCGGGATCGGTGGCCGTCGCTCCGGCTGCCAGCGCCGTGGATGCCCCGCTCGCGCCGACGAACGTCCGCGGACTGTTCACCACCGGGGACGGTGAATCAGTCGCCATCGCATGGGACGCGCCCGACACGACGCTCAGCGGCCCGATCCTGGCGTACCGGATCCAGGCCAGCAGGAACGGCGGGTCGACCTGGGAGCAGGTTGGTGGGCCGAACGACTGCGAGGTAGGTCAGATCGGCTGCGAGGCGCGCACGGACTACCGGATCTTCTACACCCTCGATCGCTACGTCACCTACACCTTCCAAGTAGCGGCGCGGGGCGAGGCGGGCTGGGGTCCGTGGTCGGCGTCCTCTGCGCCCCTCACGGTCAATCCGGGCGGGCGAACGCAACCCGGTGCACCGCGGGGCCTCGTCGTCACCCCGTCGGGTACCTCGCTCGTCGTGCGGTGGCAGGCACCCGCACCCGATGCCTTCGCACCACCCACGTCGTACGACGTCGACTGGCGTGCGGTCGATGGACGATGGCTCGGCCCCGAGACCACTCGCGAGCGGCGCTTCACGATCCCCAACCTGCGCCGCGGTGAGTCCTATGTCGTACGTGTGCGCTCGGTGCGCAACAGTGACAGTGGCGAGGTGAGTGCCTGGACGCAGGCTCCGCGGGTGCGCGTCCTGCAGGTGCAGCGCATCGCGGGCGACTTCGCCCCGCCGAGGTCACTGGCGGCCCCGGGTCGCACCCGCCTCGCTCCGTGCGACCTGCGGACCAATGCCGGGCAGCGGGTGCGGGTCAGTGTGGCGTGGCAGCCTGCCGGCCTGCGGGCGAGCGCCGCCGTGCGGCTGACCGGCTCCGTGGACCCGATCGTGGTGCGGCGAGCATCGTGCGGCCGGGTGGTCGTCGTCCTCAATGGGTCACCTGGAGTGGTCGCGGTGAAGTGGGAGGCGCGGGCGACCGCGAAATTCGACGCGATGAAGATCCGAAGCGTCTACCGGATCCACTGAGATCGCGCCGCGCTAGCGCACCCCGATGTCCCACTGCGCGGCCGCGTGCCGCACGGTGGCCGCCGCCTTGGCGAGGTCTTCGGCACCGCCACCGGCGCGGGCCACGGCCAGACCGACGAGGTACGTCGTGATCGGTGCCGCCGGTCGGTCGACCGCATGTGCGGCCTCGCGCGCCATGTCGAGCAGGGCCTGCTGGTCCACTACCTCGTCGAGGGGGACTCCGAGATCGGCCGACAGACTTCGGGTGAGCATGAGGGTCCAGGCGGTGAGCGGGTCTGCGGTCATGCTTCGATCATGCCGGTTCGGTGAGCCGACGTCACGCCGCTGCGACGGTCAGGTGCGCGGCCAGGTCACACTGATGCGGCAGCCGCCGGCGTCGGCCACACCCGCCACGGCGTCACCACCAGCAGCT
>JBILVH010000233.1:0-3239 GCA_044370555.1 Candidatus Nanopelagicales bacterium | reverse complement strand
GACTACGCCGAACATCCGGCGCATGCACTGTCCAGCGGCCAAAAGCAGCTGCTCGCCATGGCGTCCATCCTGGTGACCGATCCCCAGGTCCTGATCTGCGACGAGCCGACCACGTTGCTGGACCGGCGCAACACCCGACTGCTGCTCGACCTCCTGCGCGACCTGCCGCAGCAGGTGATCGTGGTGACCCACGACTTGGCGATCGCCACCCAGTGCGAGCGCGTGCTCGTCTTTGCTGAAGGGCGCATCGTCGCGGATGCCCCGGGCGCCGATGCTGTGAATGCGTACGTGGACATGTACGCATGATCGGCCTCTACCGCGCGGGGAACTCACTCCTGCACCGGTGCCCCGCGGGGGCGAAGGTGCTTGGGCTGTTCGCGTTCGCGACCGCGCTCCTCATCCTGCGCAGTGTGTCGGCGGTGGTCATCGCAGCCGCGATCGTCGTTGCGCTCTACGCCACCGCCCGGTTCGGCCCGCGCGTCCTGTGGGAGCAGATCAGGCCGCTGCGCTGGTTCGTCGTGGTGCTCGCACCCGTGCAGTGGTGGCTGCTCGGCCCAGTTGGAGCCTTCGTCACCATCGGGACGCTCGTTATCGTGGTTGCCGCGGCCGGAGTGGTCACCTTGACTACGCGGACCGAGGATCTTCTCGATGTCATTGAGCGCGCCCTCCGGCCGCTGCCGCGCGTCGACTCCGAACGCATCGGACTGGTCCTGATCCTCACGATCCGTGCGATCCCGGTGCTGGCGCAGTTTGCTGGCGAGGTGCAGCAGGCGCGTCGTGCGCGGGGACTGGAGCGCAGTGTTCGGGCATTCGCCGTACCTCTCGTCCTGCGCACGATCGGACATGCCGATCGACTCGGTGACGCGCTCATCGCGCGGGGCATCGACGATTAGCCAGGCCAGACACGGACCCCTGGTATCAGCCCACGCCGAGATCGCGGGCGATGAGCATGCGCTGCACCTCGTTCGTGCCCTCGCCGATCTCGAGCACCTTCGCATCGCGCCAGTGCCGGGCCACGCGGTATTCGTTCATGAAGCCGTAGCCACCGAAGACCTGCGTCGCCCAGCGCGCGTTCTCGACCGCGGCATTGGAGGCATGCAACTTGGCGATGGATGCCTGTCGCTTGAACGGCTCTCCCGCGAGCATGCGCGCCCCGGCGTCGTAGTACGCGAGGCGCGCGGTGTGCGCCCGCACCTCCATGTCGGCGATGAGGAAGGCGATCGCCTGGTAGTGCCCGATGGGGTGGCCGAAGGCCTCCCGCTCGCGGGCGTAGCGCACCGACTCGTCGACGCAGCCCTGCGCCATACCCACTGAGAGCGCAGCGATCGCGACCCGGCCCTCGTCCAGGATGCGAAGGAACTGCTGGTAGCCGCGCCCGCGCTCCCCGAGGAGGTTCGCGGCGGGGACCCGGCAATCGGTGAACGCGATCTCGTGGGTGTCGGAGGAATTCCACCCCACTTTGGAGTATGCCGGTGCCACGGTCATGCCAGGAGTGCCCGAGGGCACGATGATGGTCGACAGTTCCTTGCGCCCGTCTGGTTTGGTGCCGGTGATCGCGAGGGCCGCGACGAAGGCCGTGATATCGGTCCCGGAGTTCGTGATGAATGCCTTCGACCCGTTGAGGACCCATTCATCGCCATCGAGCCGTGCGGTCGTCCGCGCGGCACCCGCATCGGAGCCGCCACCCGGCTCGGTCAGACCGAAGGCGCCGAGTGCGCGGCCGGTGACGAGATCGGGTAGCCAGCGCGCCTTCTGCTCGGGGGTGCCGAAGAGATACAGCGGCATTGCCCCGAGGGAGACGGCCGCCTCCAGGGTGATCGCGAGGGAGGAGTCGATGCGGGCGATCTCTTCCAGTGCCACGCACAGGGCGAAGTAGTCACCGCCCATGCCACCGACGTCCTCGGGGAACGGCAGGCCGAACAGCCCCATGTCGCCCATGGCCTGCACCAACGGGTACGGGAAGGCGTGCCGTTCGTAGTAGTCGGCGGAGACCGGTGCGACGACGTCGTTGGCCCACTGCTCGACGGTCCGGCGGAGCGTCTCGTAGTCCTCGGACAACCGGAAATCCATGTGCGTCCCCTCGCTGGTTGGTTAGCGGATGGGTGTGGTCAGTCCGCTGTCAGCGCGCGCACCACGCGCGACGGACTCGGCCGCCCGAGGACATCGGCCATCCATGCGCTCACACTGGCAAGCGCGTCGAGATCGACTCCGGTGCGGATTCCTAGGCCCTCGAGCATGAACACCAGATCCTCGGTTGCCAGGTTGCCGGTCGCGGACTTCGCGTACGGGCAACCGCCGAGCCCGCCAGCCGACGAGTCGACGGTGCGCACCCCGCTGCGCAGGGCGGCCAGCGTGTTGGCGAGCGCCTGCCCGTACGTGTCGTGGAAGTGGACACCTACGACGTCGACCGGCACACCGGCGTCGACGAGAGTCGCGAGCACGCGCGTCACGTGCCCGGGGGTCGCGACGCCGATCGTGTCACCGAGGCTGAGCTCGGTACACCCCATGTCCCGCAGTCGTCGGGCACCCTCGGCGACGCGCTGCGGGTCGACCGCGCCCTCCCACGGGTCCCCGAAGCACATCGACAGGTAGCCGCGCACCCGAAGTCCCGCGTCGCGTGCCTGCTTCACGACCGGCTCGAACATCGCCCACTGCTCGTCGTACGAGCGGTTGAGATTGCGCTGCGCGAAGGTCTCCGTGGCGCTGCCGAACACTGCGACGTCGCGCGCACCGCATTCGATCGCGCGGAGGAGTCCGCGTTCGTTGGGTACGAGAACCGGGTAGCGAACGGCGTCGCTGCGCGTGATCGTGGTGAAGACCTCGGCGGCATCGGCGAGTTGGGGGACCCACTCCGGCCGGACGAAACTGGTGACCTCCACGACCGGCAGGCCCACGGCGGCAAGCCGTTCGCAGAACTCCACCTTGGCTGCGGTGGGCACTACCTCTTTCTCGTTCTGCAGGCCGTCACGGGCGCCGACCTCCCAGATCGTCACCGATTCGGGCAGGCCCTCGGCAGGCACGGTCATCGGCAGGCCGACCTCGCGAGCGCTCACTCGGCCACCTCGATCTCGACGACCACCAGGTCCTCATCGAGTCGCACCTGCTGCCCGACCGACACGTCGACGCGAGTGATCACGCCCGGCCCCGGACTGCGCAGGGTGTGCTCCATCTTCATCGCCTCCACCGTGACCACCGCCTCCCCGGTCGCGACCTGTTGACCGGGAGCCGCAACGAACACG
>JBILVH010000028.1:0-11872 GCA_044370555.1 Candidatus Nanopelagicales bacterium | reverse complement strand
GTCGGTGTCGTCGGCCGTCCGCCGGAGCACCGTGGTGCGCGGTTCGACGCGCACGATCCGACTCAGCGCATCCGCCTTCACCTCGCCGACCAGGCCGACGTGATCGCCGACGGCGACCCCCTTCCGGCCGAGTTCGCGCGCCTTCACGGCCCAGACCGGTTCGGCCGCACCCTCGGGCAGCACGGTGAATCTGCCGCGGTCGACCGTGAGCACGGTGCCGCGGATCGCGTGCTCGTGTGCTGGCCGGTCCTTCGACCGCGGGCGCGACTTCGCGCGCCCCGGTCTGGTACGCACGGAATCCTCATCGAGGTGCCGGTGGCGCGGGCGGCCACTCACGCGAGCATCGCCTCCCACATACGCACGAAGTCCGGCAAGGTCTTGGCTGTCGTACCGATGTTCTCGACGGTGGTGCCCGGCACCACGAGACCCACAACCGCGGCCATCGTGGCCATCCGGTGATCGTGGTAGGTGTGCAGGTGGGCGGGCCGGAGGTTGCCGGGTGTGATGGTCAGCGCATCGGGGTGCTCGTCGACACCGGCCCCGATCCGGCGCAGTTCGGTTGTGAGCGCGGTGAGGCGGTCGGTCTCGTGCCCGCGCAGGTGCCCGATGCCGGTGAGGTGCGACGGTTCCGTCGCCACGGCGCACAGGCCGGCGAGCACGGGGGTGAGTTCGCCCACGTCACGCAGGTCCGCCGTGAGGCCGCCTAGTCGCGCGGGTCCACGCACGTGCAACCCGTCGGTATCGAGGGTGACGACGCCGCCCATCTGCGCGAGGAGATGCCGTAGGGCATCGCCGGCCTGCCGGGTCCACGTCGGCCACCCCGGGATCGTCACCTCACCCGCCGTCACCATCGCGGCCGCTAGGAAGGGGGCCGCATTCGACAGGTCCGGTTCGATGTCGCAGTCGAGGGCTGCGACCGGGCCGGGGGAGACCTGCCACGTCGCAGCCGTCGGGTCGGTCACGTCGACCTCGACGTGGACACCCCGCGCGACGAGCATGTCTACCGTCATCTCGATGTGGGGCAGGGATGGCACCGCACTGCCGCGGTGCTCGACGCGCACCCCGTGCTCGAACCGAGCGCCCGCGAGCAGCAGCGCGCTGACGAACTGCGATGACGCCGAGGCGTCCATCTGCACCGTTCCCCCGCGCATGGCCCCGCACCCGACCACGGTGAACGGGAGAGTCCCTCGACCTTGATCGACGATGCGCGCACCAAGCGTGACGAGCGCGTCCAGGATCGGGTGCATAGGGCGCACCCGCGCCTGGGGGTCGCCGTCGAAGCGGATGTCGCCGTCGGCGAGTGCTGCGAGCGGTGGCACGAAGCGCATGACGGTGCCGGCGAGTCCGACGTCTATGGAGGCTGGTCCGCGCAGCGGGCGCGGTGTGATGACGTAGTCGCGAGCGCTCAGCGACTCGTGGGTGATGTGTACGCCGACCCCGAGGTTCGCGAGAGCGGCGGCCATGAGATCGGTGTCCCGGGCCCGCAACGCACCGCGCACGGTACTGGCCTCCGACGCGAGTGCCGCGAGAACGAGCGCGCGATTGGTCTGCGACTTGGACCCCGGCACGGGCACGGTCGCCCGGACCGGACCCGCCGCGGCGGGCGCCGTCCACGCGACTTCGCCACTCACGCCTGCACACTACAAGCCCGCGCTGGGGCATGCTGGTACGCGTGTGCGGGCGCTACGCGGCGGCAAAGGACCAGGCGGGACTTGTAGAGGCTTTCGCGGTCGACCGGGTGCTCGCACCCGAACTGCCCGCCAACTACAACGTCGCACCGTCGACGCCGGTGTACGTCATCCGCGACGACGAAGGCGACGGTCGCAGCCAGCGGGAGTTGCTCACCGCAAGGTGGGGTCTGGTCCCCACCTGGGCGAAGGACCCCGCGATCGGTGCGCGGATGATCAACGCGCGGGTCGAGACCGCGGCGGAGAAGCCGGCGTTCCGCCAGGCATTCGCGAAGCGGCGGTGCCTTGTACCCGCCGACGGCTACTACGAGTGGTACACGCCGACAGCTGGCGATGCACCGCGCGGGCGTTCGGGCAGGCCGGTCAAGCAGCCGTTCTACATCCATCGCGCGGACGGCGCCCCGCTTGCGATGGCGGGGCTGCTGTCGTGGTGGCGCGCGGGCGACAGTGACGACTGGGTCCTGACGATGGCGGTTCTGACGACGGAGGCCGCCCCGTCCCTGCGTCAGATCCACGACCGGATGCCCGTGCTGGTCGACGGTGGGCAGTGGGGGCGCTGGCTCGATCCGCAGTGGGATGGTGCGGGAGCCATCGGGACAGTGCTATTGCCCGGCGCTGGGGATGAGCTCGTGGCGGATCCCGTTTCGACCGCGGTCAACAGCGTGCGCAACAACGGCCCCGAGCTGATCGAGCCGATCCGTTCCCAGTAGTCGGGCACCGACTACGCTGGTCGGGTGGCAGTGGTGACCGACGACGGTGCACAGGCGGCGCGCTTCGAGCGGGACGCCCTGCCGTACCTCGACGCTCTCTACGCCGCGGCGCTGCGCATGACGCGCAACCCCTCGGATGCCGAGGACCTGGTGCAGGAGACCTTCGTGAAGGCCTTCGCGTCGTTCCATCAGTTCCAGGAGGGCACGAATCTCAAGGCGTGGCTCTACCGCATCCTCACCAACACGTTCATCACGTCCTACCGCCGCCGACAGCGCGAGCCGCTCATGACAGGCACCGACGACCTTGACGACTGGCAGATGCAGTTCACTCAGGCCTACGCGACGGGCGAGTTGCGATCCGCCGAAGCCGAGGCGCTCGACCGGCTGCCCGACTCCGAGGTCGTGCGTGCGCTCGCCGAACTGCCCGAGGATTTTCGGATGGCGGTGTACCTCGCGGACGTGGAGGGTTTCGCGTACCGCGAGATCGCCGAGATCATGGACACGCCGATCGGAACGGTGATGTCGCGATTGCATCGCGGTCGACGCATGTTGCGTGCGCTCCTAGAGGACTACGCGATCGAGCACGGTCTGGCCCCGGCGGTGGCTGTTGCTGACGGGGGTGATCGCGCATGAGTTGCGGTTCCCCGCACCAGACCCCGTGCGTCGAGGTACTTCAGCACATCTACGCCTACATCGACGGCGAGGTGGACGGCCCAGTAGAGGTGTCGATCACCACCCACCTGCGTGAGTGCCCGCCCTGCCTGCAGCACTTCGCGGTCGAGCGGGCGGTGAAGGGCCTCGTGCGGCGCTCCTGCGCGTGCGAGCAGGCCCCGGAGGAGTTGCGCACGCAGATCGTGACGAAGATCCGGCAGATCACGATCACCTACGGCGAGTGACCTGCACCGAGCGGGGGAGCGGCGGCACCCCTGTGGGAGCATGGTCTCCCCGGAAAGTCACCAGGAGGACGGCATGAGCAAGCGCGGACGCAAGAAGAAGGCCCGCAAGAAGAGCGGCGCCAACCACGGCAAGCGCCCCAACTCCTAGTGGCGCACGAAGTCCGGGCGGAACTCGTCGCGTCGGTTTTCAAGGTACTTGCGCACGAAGGCGACGCGGTCGCAGTCGGCGATGCCCTAGTGGTTCTCGAGTCCATGAAGATGGAGATCCCCGTTCTCACCGATGCCGCCGGTCGTGTCGGCCAGGTGTGCGTGCGCGAGGGCGACGTGGTCCACGAGGGCGACCTCCTCGTCACAGTCATCGGCTGACGCGATGGGCGTGCTACGGCACACGGTCACCGGCGACGACACCGCGATCGCGGTGGGCAGCGGGGACGTTCCCGTCCTAGGTACCCCGCGACTGCTAGCGCTGGCCGAGGCGGTCTGCGTGTCGGAGTTGGCGCCGGAACTCGCGGAAGGTCAGACCTCCGTAGGCACCCGTGCGCAGGTCGAGCACCTCGCAGCGACGCCGGTGGGCGGGTCAGTGGAGTTCACCGCACAGATCGTTCACCGCGATGGACGACTCCGTCGCTTTGATGTGGTGGCGAGCGAAGTGCTGGCTGATGGTCGCCCCGGTCGGGTCGTCGGCCGCGTCGACCTGACGCGGGTGATCGTCGATCGGGAACGGTTCATCGCGCAGGCCACGGAACCGGCCCCTAGGTGAGTGCGAGCCGGTAGGCGCGCAACTGCACGGGGGGCGCGGGCCGGAAGTCCCGTTCGGGCTCGCGGACGAACCCCTGGCGGATGTAGAGCCCTGCGGCGCGCTCATTGCCATCGAGGACGCAGATGACCATCGCTGTCGCCCCGACCTCGCGGGCGAAAGCGAGACAGCCGCGGGTCAGTGCCTCTCCCACGCCCGTGCCCCAGGCGGCCGGATCCACGGCGAGGAACCTGAACTCCATCTCACCCGACCGACTCACTTCGGCGAACGGCGTCCCGGGTGGTGTCAGGGTGGCGGTCCCGACCAGGTCGTCATCGCGCACGGCGACTAGTACGGGTGCGTGCGCGGCGCGGTCCGCGACATTGCGCAGCACCACGTCGTAGCGATCCGAGTCGCCCGCCACCATCCCGCCGCCAGCCCAGTAGGCGCGCGAACACAGGTCACCGACGGCGTCATACTCCGCGGGGCGTGCCGCTCTGATGATCACCCCGACCGTTCCAGTGACGCGAGCAATGCGTCGGCGCGTGCACTCGGGGCACGCTGACCGTGGGCGCGCAGCGCGGTCTGCCAGCGCGGCTCACCGCCGAGACCGGCGATGCCCCCGGCGAGTTCGGTGACGAAGCCGCGGTCGGCGAGCCATTCGATGCGCTCCTTGGCCGTGTCGAGGTCGAGGTCGAGGCTGCGCGCGATCTCCATAAGTGTGCGCGGGCCCACCCGCAGCAGATGTCGTTGCACAGCGCGGGTTGGCGCGGGGGTCTCAAGGAGATCCGCCATCGTCCGATCGGGCAGATGCATGACCACGTCCCGACTGACGCCCACGCTGAGCACGGCGTCGGCGACCTGCAGGTCGTGGTTGTGCCCGCCCGTAGTGCGGTCGCGGTCGAGGCCGTGCAGGTGAAGCCCGGGGATGGTCGCACCCGGTTCGAGGTCTGGGAACCTGAACCCGACGAACACCCCCTCGAAGGGCCGGTGTTCCCAGCGCACCTCGTCGGTCGCACACACCTCCAGGTAGGGCCGGTAGGGCGGATCCTGGGGCGGCACACTTCGCACGAGCACCGACGTGAACGAACCCTCCAACCGCACCGAGACGACGGCCCCGGGGTCGTCGACGAGGTCCTCCACCGCGGCCGCGACGTCGGCGCGCGAGGCATCGCGCAATCTCAACGTGCGCGGTGCCTCCAGCGTCGACACCACGACGAAGGGCGTGCGCGTCGACAGCGGCAGCAGCTCGGCCACCCCGTGCCAGTCCACCCGCCACGGCTCGCCGTCGACGACCACGAGTTCCCCGTCGAGCCGGTCGACCGTGCCGAGTCCGTGGTCACCGCCCGCGAGTGCCTCCTCCAGCGTCGCCACGCCGTCATACCCGCCGTCGAGCAGCACGTGTGCGAGCTGCAGTTGGTGGGTGGCCTCCGTCGTGGCATCCGTGCGGCCCGCCGTCACATCCGTGCCACGCGCACGTCGCAGAGTGGCGGCAGCCACCAGGGGTGCATCGAGTCCCACGGGTTCAGACCCCGGTCGTACTGCGCGGGTACGACGTCTCGGGGTCCGTCATGACGTTGACAAGGTAGGGCACACCCGATGCGAGAGCACGATCAAGGGCCGGGCCGATCGCGTCGGGGCGCGTCACGGTCTCGCCCGCGCCACCGAGTGCCCGGACGACCTCGTCGTACGCGGTGGGCCGCAGATCCGCCGCGACGTCGTACCCGTAGAGGAAGCGCATCGGATGGCGCTCAAGCCCCCACCCGGAGTTGTTGCCGACGACCATCACGACCGGTAGGTCGTGACGCACGAGGCTGTCGACGTCCATCAGCGAGAAGCCCGCGGCGCCATCCCCGAGGAGCAGAACCACGGGTGCCTGCGGGTGCGCGATCCTCGCCGCCATCGCGTAGCCGGGCCCCGTACCCAGACACCCGTAGGGTCCCGGGTCCAGCCATCGGCCGGGGCGTGCCGGCTCGATGAAGCGCCCGGCGAACGATACGAAGTCGCCCCCGTCGCCGATCACCACGGTGTCCTCGGTCAGCCGCGAGATCACGTCGCCGATCACGCGCGCGGGGTGGATCGGGTCAGCGGTGCTGGTGAGCACGACACGATCTTCGGCGAACGCCGCCGCCGCGCGCTCGCGAAGGGTCGTGGCCCAGTCGGCGAAGGTGTTCATCGGTGCGGTCCACTCGGCCAGCAGCCCGTCGAAGATCTCGAGCAGGCTGCCACTCGCCGAACCCGCGAGTGCGGCATGCCGCGCCACCTGATCGGGGCTATCCGCAAGGTGCACGACCGCGGCCCCGTCATTGAACGCGCCGTACCCGAGCCTGAAGTCGAGCGGGGTACCCGCGACGATGACCAGATCCGCGTTGCGCAGTGCATGTGACCGCGCCCGCGTCACGAGCAACGGGTGGCCGGAGGGCAGGATCCCGCGGCCCATGCCGTTGGCGATAACAGGTATGCCCGTGGCTTCAGCGAAGGCGGCGGCGGCAACCTCGGCACCGTCCGCCCAGACGTCCGAGCCGAGGATGAGCACGGCATGTCGTGCCGCGGCGGCACGCGCGGCGATCCCGCGGAGGGCCTCGGGGTCGGGGAGTACGGGCGCGGGGGAGTGACCCGCCGGATCCGCCGCGTCAGCCGGGGTGAAGAGCACATCCATGCCGACGTCGACGAAGACCGGGCCGCGGTGCGGTGCGCGTGCCAGCATGAAGGCGTCATCGATCGCGGGCCCGACGCCCGCTGCATCGTGCACCGTGCTCGCCCGCTTCGTGATGGAAGCGACGATCTGCGGATGGTCGAGCTCCTGGAGCGCCCCGCTGCCCCACCGTCCGTCCGGCGCACGACCGCCGACGACCACCAGCGGCGACCCGGCGGCATGGGCGTTGGCGATGGCGCTCACTCCGTTCGTGACGCCGGGACCGGCCGTGAGTACGGCAAGCCCGGGTGTCCTGGTCAACCTGCCCATGGCCTCCGCTGCGAAGACGGCGGTCTGCTCGTGGCGCACGTCGATCAGCCGCATCGGACCGAGGCGACCCGCGCGCACCGAGTCGGCACCACCTACCGCCGCGTCGTACATGGGGAACACGTGCGCACCCGACAGGGTGAACATCGTCTCGACCCCGTGGGAGAGGGCGGCTCGAACAGCCGCGATACCGCCGTGCACCGTCACGGTGCCCCCTCAGATCAGGGCGAGCGCTAGCACGCTCACACCGAGGGCGACGAGGACGACGAGCGTGGTGACGACGATGACGGAGCGGCTCACGCTCCACAGCCTACGCACCCGCCGAAGGCGGCCGCGGCTCCCGCGTGCGAGCCGGGCGGGTGGGTACTGTGCAGCCATGGCGGGCCTGGCGCACCTCGCACGTGAGCGCTGCGACCTGTCCGACTCCGATATCGAGCACCTTCAGGCTCTGCTCACCTCGTGGAACCTGCTCGCCGACCTCGCCCTCTCCGACCTCGTGCTCTGGCTGCCCACCTGGAACCAGACCGGCTGCGTCGCGGCCGCACTTGTGCGCCCGTCGACAGCACCGACCGCTGTCCCCGAGGACATCGTCGGTGTCTTCCTACCGCGTGGCCGCCGTCCCGAGATCGACCGCGGCTGGACGCTCGGGATGCCCGTCCGCGGGGTTCAACCGATCGAGGTCCTGCCGACGTCCACGGAGGCCTACCCGATCCGACGAGACGGCCGTGTCATCGCGGTGGTCACCCGAGAGGTCGCCCCCGACCGTCCGGCGCGCGTGAGCGGTGCGGTCGAAGGGGTCTACCTCGCGGCGGCACACGATCTGTTCGTGATGCTGTGCGAAGGCTCGTTCCCGTGGCGCTCGGCCGCGTGGGGTACGAGTTCCCCGCCGCGCGTGGGCGACGGGTTCATCCGGCTCGACGCAGCGGGCAACGTCGTCTACGCGAGTCCCAATGCGCAATCCGTCCTGCGTCGCCTAGGCCTGGCCACGACCGTCACGGGTCAGCAGCTCGCGGTCCTCGGCGTACGACTCTCGCGACGCCCCGGGCCCGTCGACGAGTCGATCGGCCTGGTCCTCGGTGGTCGCATCGCCGGGAGCACTGAGATCGACAATTCGTCGGCGGCAATGACGGCGACGAGCGTGCCCCTGCGACGCGGCTCGGAGTCGACCGGGGCGATCGTCCTGGTGCGCGATGTGACCGAACTCCGACGCCGCGACCGGGCGCTGATGACCAAGGAAGCGAGCATCCGCGAGATCCACCACCGCGTGAAGAACAACCTCCAGACCGTGGCTGCGCTGCTGCGCCTGCAGGCCCGCAGGGTCGATGCCCCCGAGGCGCGCTCGGCACTCCAGGAGGCGGTGCGCAGGGTGGGCGCGGTCGCAGTCGTGCACGACATGCTCGCGCAGGAACCCGGCGATGAGATCGACGTCGACGAGGTCGTAGCCCGCGTGATCGGCCTCGAGCGCGATCTCGCGCCCGCGCACGCGGTCGCCGGCGTCGTTCCCGACGTGATTGGCGAAGGTGATGTCGGGGCGCTGCCGGTCGAGACTGCAGTGCCGCTCGCCATGGCGCTGTCGGAGGTCCTGCACAACGCCATCGAGCACGCGGCCGCATCTTCTGTGCGCGTGCGGTGTGGGCGGACCGCGTCGGCCGTCGAGATCGTCGTCGCCGACGACGGCAGCGGGTCGGCAGGGTCGATAGAGCCGGGCCTGGGCTTGCAGATCGTGCGCACCCTGGTGGAGGACGAGTTAGGTGGCTCGGTCACCATCGGCGACGCCGAGCACGGGGGAGTGACCGCGACGCTGCGGGTGCCGGTCAGGCAGTAGACCGGGCGCGGAGGCGCGCATTGCGCCGCTTCAGCGCGCGCCGCTCGTCCTCGCTGAGTCCACCCCACACACCGGCGTCTTGACCGGAGTCGAGGGCCCAACGCAGACACTCGTCGACGACCTCACAGCGACGGCAGACCGCCTTCGCCTCCTCGATCTGGGCCAGTGCCGGCCCGGTGTTGCCGATCGGGAAGAACAGCTCGGGGTCCTCGTCACGGCAGGCCGCCTGGTGGCGCCAGTCCATGAGCCCTCCTTAGAGCGCCCGTGGGTGGGGCGCATGTTCCAATCTTCACAACGCACAACCCCTGCGCTCTCGGGTCAGAATCACGCGGGGAGTACGAGGCACGTGCGTGGTACGCGGTGCACTTGCTCTATCAATAGAACGACTCCGTCTAGGTTTCCAGAGCCGACGGGGCGGCACAAGGCGAAACCCGGAATGAACTGCACGAATGTCGGTCAGGTCACAGTTCTGTATCGCCGCTTGTCCGTTTATCGGATACCGGGTCACACCGTGACGCGCAGTGCCGCCGGATGGCTGGTGAACACCGCGCACTGCGCCGTGCCGAGGGACTCACCATCGACCTGGATGGCCGTAGGCCGGTTCGCGGTCACCGTGACCGCAGATTCGTCATGCAGCACGTCGATGGCCCGGGTGTGGGCCCGGCCGCGACCGCGGAGCATCCGGCTCGCCGCGCTCACCGTCGCGAGCAGCCCGAGGTCGCGCAGGGCCATCACATCGAGTCCGGTCTCGAAGGATGCCGCGGGGCACGGGTCGATCGGCTTCGAGCCGAAGTAGGTCCACGGCCGGGTGTTCTGCACGATCGCGAGGAAGACCTCCGTGAGATCCGGTTGATCGGGGCGTTGCACCACGAGTGCCGGGGATCGCCGATCGGTGCCGCGGAGGAGTTGGCGCACCGTGAGTGCCAGGTACCGCCCCGGCGTTGCCTCCTTGCCGTCGTCACGCGCCTCCTCCATCGCGGCGACGATCTCCGCGTCGATCCCGAGGCCGGCATTGGCAAGGAACCACTGCGGTTCTCGCTCGTCGATGCGGACGGTCCCGAGCCCGATCGAGCGCGCCTTTCCCTCAGCCAACGCCTCGAGGACGGCTCCGGTGGCCTCCACGGGATCTGCCGGCAACCCGAGTGCGCGTGCGAAAACGTTCGCACTGCCGCCCGGCACCGTGGCGAGCAGCGGCACGTCGGGCCCCGGTCCGTCCGCGAGCATGCCGTTGACCGTCTCGTTGATTGTCCCGTCGCCGCCGAGTGTTATGACGACGTCGAATCGCTCGCGACGGGCCCGCTCACCGAGGTCGACCGCGTGGCGTCGACGCTGCGTCACCACCGACTCGAGTTCCATAGCGCCAGCCAGCGCATGCACCAGCACATCCGTCACACGTGGCGACGTGGTGGTGGCATTGGGGTTCACCACGAGGAGTCCTCGCACGGCGCCGACCCTATCCGGCACCTAGGCTGGCGCCGTGCGCCTGTCGATACCGCCCGCGCCGGAGCCCCGCGGACTGCGCATCGCGGCGCCGCTACTGGCGCTGGAGGGCCTCGTCGCCCTGGGGTACGGGGGCTACCTCGGGATCATGGCCGTGCGTATCGGTCCGACGGGTCCGAGCGAGGTGTCGAACACCCCCGGTCTGATCATCGAAGTCCTGCTCTACCTCGCCTTCGGCGTGGCGCTCCTCGCGGTGGGGCACGGGCTGTGGCGCGTGTCCGGCTGGTCGCGTTCGCCCGCAGTCCTCGCCCAACTGCTCATCGCGGTCGTCGCCGTACCGCTGGCGCAGGCCGCCGGGCCCGAGCGCTTCGTCGGCATGGCGCTGACCGCGGCCGGCGTGGCCGTCCTCGTCGGCATCTTCCTGCCCGCCTCGCGTGCGGCGTTCAACGAGCGCAGACTCCCGGGATCAGCGACCCCGTAGCGATCCGGTGGACTGCGGCGCGCCGTTCACGCGCTCTCCGCGTCCTCCAGACCGATGCGCAGGGTCGCCAGCGACCGGGTGAGCAGCCGCGAGACGTGCATCTGCGAGATCCCGATCTCCTGCGCGATCTGCGACTGCGTCATCGAGTGGAAGAAGCGCAGCATCAGGATCCGCCGGTCACGCTCGGGCAGTCTGGCGAGCAGCGGGGCAAGTGCCGCCCGGTTCAGGGCCGCCTCCAACTCCTCGTCCTCGACGCCCATGGTGTCGGCGATCCCGGTGCCTTCCTCAGCCCCGTCCGGGCCGTCGAGTGACGACGTGCTGTAGGCCTGTGCGGATTCGATCCCCTCGAGGATCTCCTCCTCCCTGAGCTGCAGGTGTGCGGCGAGGTGCGCGACCGTCGGAGCATGCCCGAGCGTCTGCGTCAGCTCGCCGGTGGCCCGCACGAGCACCATGCGCAGTTCCTGCAGTCGCCGCGGCACCCGGATCGCCCAACCGCGGTCGCGGAAGTGGCGGCGTATCTCGCCGAGGATCGTGGGGGTGGCGTACGTCGAGAACTCGACACCCCGCTCCGGGTCGAAGCGGTCCACCGCCTTGATGAGCCCGATCGTCCCCACCTGCACCAGGTCCTCGTGCGGCTCACCGCGGTCGCGAAACCGGCGGGCGAGATGTTCGACGAGCGCCATGTGCATCGTGACCAGCTCGTCGCGGATCCGCCGATGGCGAATGGAGCCAGGTTCCGCCGCGGCCAACTGTCCGAGCAACTCGCGTTCCCGTCGCCTCTGGGCCTCGGACCACCGCGATGAACCCTCGTGCCTGATCACCACTTCGGTCATCGCGCACCCCCGTCGAAACGCAGGTGGATCGATGCACCCTCGCCATCCGGCTCGATGCGGGCCTCATCGCATAGTGCGGTGAGGATGCGCCGGGTCAGCTCGGTGGTCGACTCGCCCGCGGCACGCTGACCGTCGATGCGGACGGCGACCTCGGCGGCCTCGCGCGTGAACGCGATCCGGCTCGCTCCGCCCGCGAACAGACCTAGGGATTCGGCGACCGCGAGTTGTACGTCAGCGATGCGGTCAATGGTGAAGTCGGCGAGCGATGCGACTGCCGCGCACGTACTCCTCGCGAGCGGCA
>JBILVH010000027.1:0-11926 GCA_044370555.1 Candidatus Nanopelagicales bacterium | reverse complement strand
CGCCGTGAACGGCGGTGCGATCCCGGTCTGCGTGGTGTCGAGTCCGGATAAGGCGGATCTGTGCCGTGCGATGGGCGCGGAGCACATCATCGACCGCAAGGCGGAGGGCTACCGCTTCTGGAAGGACGAGACGACCCAGGACCCCAAGGAGTGGCAGCGCTTCGGCCGCCGCATCCGCGAACTCACCGGGGGCGAGGACATCGACATCGTCTTCGAGCACCCGGGCCGTGAGACCTTCGGTGCGTCCATCTACGTCACGCGCAAGGGCGGGTCGATCGTGACATGCGCATCGACGTCCGGCTTCATGCACGAGTACGACAACCGCTACTTCTGGATGAACCTCAAGCGGATCATCGGCTCGCACTTCGCGAACTACCGCGAGGCCTACGAGTCGAACAGGCTGATCGCGAAGGGCATGATCCACCCGACGCTGTCCAAGACCTTTCCGCTCGAGCAGACCGGGGAGGCGGCCCGCGAGGTGCACCGCAACATGCACCAGGGCAAGGTCGGCGTGCTCTGCCTCGCGCCGGAGGAAGGGCTCGGCGTACGCGACCAGGAATTCCGCGCGAAGCACATCGACGCCATCAACCGCTTCCGCGGCGCCTGACCGCCGCACCTCTACCCCTCGCCTCAACCCACCCCAACCCACCACCCCTCGCCTCTGTGGTGGGGATGCGGCTTCTCTTGCCCTATCCCCACCATAGAGGCGGGGCGGAGAAGGTCCCGGGGGTCAGGCGAGGTTGACCGTGCGCCCGCTGTGAGCGCCGATCTCCGAGGTGATCGCGTCCATGACGGTGGCCGGGATGGCCGAGTCGACGGTCAGCACGATGAGAGCGTGCCCACCGGCACCCTCTCGACTCACCTGCATGCCCGCGATGTTGACATTCGCCTCACCGAGGATTCGACCGACCGTACCGACGATGCCGGTGCGGTCGTGGTAGCGGAAGAACGCCATGTGCTCGCTGATCGGGACGTCCACGTCGAACACCCCGAACTCCACCAATTTGGCGGTGTGGCTGGCACCGGTGATCGTGCCGCCCACGTTGACCAGGCGGCCGTCGGTCTCGGTCAGCCGTACCCGCACGAGCGTGCGATGGTCACCGCTCTCCGCGCCGGTAGTGAGTTCAACGTCGACGCCGCGCTGCTTCGCCAGCACCGGAGCGTTGACGTACGACACCGGGTCGTGGACTACGCCCTGCAGCACACCCTTCAACGCCGCCAGCTCGACGATGCGTACGTCGAGGTCAGCGACTTCGCCGCGCACCTCGATGTCGACCCGCGAGATGGCGCCGGTCACCAGTGACGACGCAATGAAGCCGAGGGTCTCAGCCAGCGGCAGAAGCGGCCGCACTTCGGGGGCGATCACGCCGCCCTGCACGTTCACGGCGTCGGGTACGAGTTCGCCACCGAGGGCGAGGCGCACGGAGCGCGCAACCGCGATGCCGGCCTTCTCCTGCGCCTCATCTGTCGATGCACCGAGGTGCGGCGTGGCGACGACGTTCTCCAATTCGAACAACGGCGAGTCGGTGCACGGCTCCTTGGCGTAGACGTCGAGTCCGGCACCGGCGATGCGGCCCTCCTTCAGCGCCCGGTAGAGGGCAGCCTCGTCAACGATCCCGCCGCGGGCGGCATTGATCAGCCGCAGCGTCGGCTTCGCGATCGCGAACTGCTCATCACCGATGAGGCCCACGGTCTCGGGGGTCTTGGGCAGGTGCACGGTGATGAAGTCGCTCTCGCGCATGAGTTCGTCCAGCTCGACCATGCGCACTCCGAGTTGCGCGGCCTTGGCTGGCTGCACATAGGGGTCGTAGGCGATGAGGCGGACGCCGAAGCCAGCAAGGCGCTGCGCGACGAGCACTCCGATGCGGCCGAGACCGACGACACCGACGACCTTCTCGGACAGCTCAACGCCGTTGTACTTCGAGCGCTTCCACTCCCCTCGACGCAGGGCCTCGTTCGCGGGCACGACATTGCGGGCGCTCGCCAGCAGCAGCGCGATGGCTAGTTCGGCTGCCGACACGATGTTGGAGGTCGGCGCATTGACCACCATCACGCCGGCCTGGGTGGCGGCCTTTACGTCCACGTTGTCGAGACCGACGCCCGCGCGAGCGACCACCTTGAGCTTGCGGGCTGCCGCGATCGCCTCGGCGTCGACCTGGGTGGCCGAGCGGACCAGCAGGGCATCGGCGTCCGGGAGGGCGGCGAGCAGGTCGGCGCGGTCGGCGCCGTCACACTGCCGGATCTCGAAATCCGGGCCAAGCGCCTCGACGGTGGCGGGCGACAACTCTTCGGCGATGAGTACGACGGGCTTGGACACGGGTAGGCACCTTCACGCTAGGGAGCCAGCAGGTTCACGCTGGGATCGAGCAGGTGGCGAGTCTAACGAGGGCCCGAGCGGAAGCGATTCGGCGCCTAAGGGGCCGCGAGCTGTATCACCCCCACCCACCCCTCCCCCGCACCCTCACGGTGTCAAAACGCTCCGTTTTTCGGGTCGTTTTGACACCGTGAGGATTTGGCACCGCGCGGATTTGGCACCGCGCGGACTTGGCACCGCGCGGACTTGGCACCGTGAGGATTTGGCACCGCGCGGACTTGGCACCGCGCGGACTTGGCACCGCGCGGAAGGGCTCGGGGCGGGTGCTGCCCCGCGGCTGACTAGACCCGGGCCTTGCGGCGCCACGCGGTGAACGACGTGACCGGGCCGTCGTGCGGCGGTACCAGCCACGGCCAGGGATGCACCTCAACCGGCTGAATCTGCGCGGCCCGCGTCCGCCAGCCGGGTACCGGTGCGAAGGTCGTGGCCACCGGCATCCCCGCAAGTTCTTCCACCGGGTCCCCCACGTGCACGACGACCTCGCGGCGCAGCGCCAGATCGGCCAGGCACTCCGCCAGAAAGACCAGTCGCTTCGCCGACAGCTGTAGGCGCGCTAGGAGCGGCCGGTCCCATACGAAGACCGCGGGCAGGTCCGGATGCGCGGCCAGCGCCGGATCGTCGTCGCCCAGCGATTCAGCGGTGATCCACACCGCAGCGGGGCCGTCCACTCCCGACCCCGGCTCGGTGCGCTCGGGTCCCGAGGTCGCCGCCACGTCGGGGTCACGGCGCAGTCGCGGGTCGGTCACACCCCGTGCCGGTACCTCACCCGCATCCGGCCATTGCTCGATCGGGCAGGCGCGCCGGTGCGCGCAGGTCGAGCAGAGCCCCGGTGCTCGCTTATCGACCTGCCAGCGTGAGAAGCCGTACGGCTTGCCCGTGAGCGCTCCCGCCGTCCACTGCCACCCGACGCGGTTCGCTGCCCGCGAGCCGTCGAGGAGGTGCCGGAAGAACTCATCCTCACCGTCACGCCAGCCGTGGCCATCGCGCACCACCCATTGCGAGGCCATCCACATGCGCACCTGATTCGGAACCCAACCGTCACTCTCGAGTTCGCCGCGTGCAAGATCGAGGCAGGCCATGTCGGCCGGCCACACGCCAGCAGGGGCCGGCACCTGCGCACTCTGCTCGGGCGCGCCGAACCTCAACGATCGCCGCGTTGCCACGCCGAGCCGCGCATACACGTGCCGCGTGTACTCCTGCCAGAGCAATTCGTCACGGAACCTCTCCACGTCACCCGATGGACCGCCGGCAACCGCTCGCCACACGCGCGGCAGTTGCAGTAGGCCGTGGCGGATGTACGGCGACAGCCGCGAAGCACCACGCCGCTCCAGCGGCCACACCTCACTGCGGCGGGCGGAGTAGCCGCGCACGGAGTAGGCGTCGAGCGCCGCATCAGCCGCACTCTGCCCGCCGCGCATGCTGGCGGCGCGCACGACATCAGGCGTGAGCCCCGCGAGGTATTCAGCCACCCACTGCTGCTCGGACCCGACGCGCGGGGTGGGTACGACAGTCATGCCGGGCGGTCGCTCGTTGCGGGCGCAATCGCTGCGATCATGCCGGGCGGTCGCTCGTTGCGGGTGCAATCGCTGCGATCACGCAGACCGCGGCACGACTCACCGTGACACCGACCCATCGACCAACCGCACGCGGATCGGCCCCTTCGCGGTGGACGGGTCCACGACGTGGCCGCCCTGCGTGATCTCCACGCGCCCGGCGCTGACCAGGCGCCGCGCCGCACGGCGGGCGGGCTCCATCAGCGGGCGCCATACGTCCTCGTCGGCGCCTCCCACGGCCCTAGCCGCCTCGCTCGGGCAGATCGTGGCCGCCCGCGGCCGGGCCGCAAGGAGAGCGAGGATGGATTCCTCCAGGGCCTGATCCGTGGCGCTCACACGTCGTCCACGACACGCATCGCTGCAGTAGCGGACGTCGTCCCAGTTCCGCGCCCATGCCTTGCGCCAGGTGATGACGCGGCCGCAGGAGGCGCAGTCCTTCGTCGGGATGCCGCAGTCCTTCGTCGGGATGCCGCTACCCTTCGCTGGGAGGCCGCCCTTCGCCGGGATGCCGCCCTTCGCCGGGAGGCCGCCCTTCGCCGGGATGCCGCCCTTCGCCGGGAGGCCGCCGCCCTTCGCCGAGGCACTGCTTCGCGCGGGCACGCCACCATCGTGGTGGTCCGGACGCCCCCCCGCATCCTCAGCCCCGGCCGCGCCACGACCTCGAGCACAACCCAACCCTCACGGTGTCAAAACGGCCCGTTTTCCGGCGCGTTTTGACACCGTGAGGGTTGGGGGTGCCGCTACGGCACCTGCACCTCGACGATCACCTCATTGCGCCGCGCGAACCACGGCTTCCAGGGCGGGTCGTAGCGAGCCCACTGGGCTGCGCCGACTGCGGTCCAGCCGTACGACGCCACCGCAGCGAGCAGGCGATCGGTGTGCCTGCGCACCGAGGAGTCAGTCCACCGGCCGCCGAACCGCACCGCCGCTGCGAGATGTTCGGGCACCTCTCGCAGGCTGACTCGCACATCCGTTGGCGGCGGGTACGCAGAATGCCCCGGCCCGCGCACCGGCAGCACGAATGAGACGGTCCACGCATCCGCCTGAGCGCCCGCACCGTCCGCCGGCCGCACGGCTGCGGACGCGAGGGCGCTGTCGGCCTCGCCGCTCGGCGTCGCGACCGCCTGCTGCAGCACGGGGGCGGTCATGGCGAGGTTCGCCGACGAGATGTACGACACGAGCGGACCGAAACCGGCGTACGCCGCCCGCTCTGCCGACCCCTGCACCGTGACGTCCGCGACCGTGCACGCGGCGTAACGCCGCAACTCCACGGGTCCGCGCTCCGCCACGACGACATACTCGCGCTGCTCGGTCACGGCCCCATCCTGCCCCGAATCACCCGGGAGTGACGCGGCAGAACTATGACCCGCCGCGCACCACCCACACCCGCCCCTATGGTGGGGATAAGGCCTCCAAGGCCCGATCCCCACCATAGAGGCGTGAACAGAAGAGCGGGGAGGCTGAGAGGCGGGGAGTTGCGGCCGGAGCGGTCACCCCTGCTTAACGCCTCTAGCGAGCGGCCGTGCCCTCCACATAGTCGTCGCCGCGGTTGTCGACCCAGCTCATCATGCCGCGTAGTTCGCGCCCGACCTTCTCGATCGGGTGCGCCTCGCCCTTGGCGCGCAGCGCCTTGAACTCGGGGCCCCCGGCCTCCTGGTCGGCCATGAAGCGGTTGGCGAAGGAGCCGTTCTGCACGTCACGCAGCACGGCCTTCATGTTCTCCTTGACTCGCTCGTCGATCACGCGCGGCCCCGAGACGTAGTCGCCGTACTCCGCGGTGTCCGACACACTCCAGCGCTGCTTCGCGATACCGCCCTCGTACATCAGGTCGACGATCAGCTTCAGCTCGTGCAGGCACTCGAAGTAGGCAACCTCGGGCTGGTAGCCGGCCTCGGTCAGCACCTCGAACCCGGCCATGATCAGCGCTGATGCACCCCCGCACAGCACAGCCTGCTCACCGAACAGATCGGTCTCGCACTCCTCGGTGAAGGTCGTCTTGATGCCGCCCGCGCGCAGGGCGCCGATACCCTTGGCGTACGACAGAGCCAACTGCCACGCCTCGCCGGTCGCGTCCTGCTCGACGGCGACGATCGCGGGCACGCCGCGGCCCGCGACGAACTCCCGACGCACGAGGTGACCCGGTCCCTTCGGCGCGACCATGCACACATCGACGAACGCAGGCGGAGTGATGAAGCCGAAGCGGATGTTGAAGCCGTGGGCGAAGAAGAGCGCATCACCTTCCTGCAGGTTGGGGGCGATGGCCTCTGCGTACAAGCCCTTCTGCAGCGGGTCGGGCACCGTGATCATGATGACGTCGGCCTCGGCCGCGGCCTCGGCGGGCGTGACCACGCGCAGTCCGGCGTCCTCCGCCTTTGCGCGTGACTTCGACCCGTCCGGCAAGCCGATGCGTACGTCGACACCGGAGTCGCGCAGGCTCAGCGAGTGCGCATGCCCCTGGCTGCCGTACCCCATGACCGCGACGACGCGGTTCTGGATGATCGACAGGTCGGCATCTTTGTCGTAGAACAACTCGGCCACAGGGGGGCTCCTTCGTGCGGGCTGGCGGGAAAGGCTGTCGCTGATTCGACCACCGAAGGCTACCGCTCACCCCAACCGCAGCGCCTCACGGTGTCAAAACGATCCGAAAAACAGCGCGTTTTGACACCGTGAGGGTGTGGGCGGGGGGCGTGCGGGCTCGCGGCGACCGCGAACCTAAGCCCCGCGGTCGACGGCGCGCAGGCTGCGGTCAGCGATCGAACGAGCCCCGCGGCTCAGCGCCACCACGCCCGAGTGCACCAGCTCACGAATGCCGTACGGCTCCAGCACCCGCAGCAGCGCCTCGATCTTGTCAGTGTTGCCGGTCGCCTCGATCGTCACCGCATCGACGCTCACGTCGACCACCTTGGCGCGGAACAGCTGCACGATCTCGAGCACCTGCGACCGCGACTCTGCGTCGGCTTTCACCTTGACGAGGATCAACTCGCGCTGCACCGACGCCGCATCGTCCAGCTCGACGACCTTGAGCACATTGATCAACTTGTTGAGCTGCTTGGTGACCTGCTCCAGCGGGAGACTCTCGACATTGACCACGATCGTCATGCGCGAGACGCCCTCGATCTCCGTCTGCCCGACAGCGAGCGACTCAATGTTGAAGCCGCGCCGCGAGAAGAGACTCGAGATGCGTGCGAGTACGCCCGGCTTGTCCTCGACCAGCACCGACAGGGTGTGCCTACTCATCAGTCCTCCCGATCCCAGGACGGCGCCATCTCGCGCGCGACCAGAATGTCGCTATTGCTCGTGCCCGCGGGAACCATCGGCCAGACCATCGCGTCCTTGTGCACGACGAAGTCGATGACCACAGGGGCGTCGTTCAGCCCGAGTGCCTTCTCGATCGTCGTGTCGACCTCATCCTGACTCTCGCAGCGCAGGCCGTAGCAACCGTACGCCTCCGCCAGCTTGACGAAGTCGGGGAACCGGTGCGAGTGCAGGTCAGTGTTGGAGTAGCGCTCGTTGTAGAAGAGCGTCTGCCACTGCCGCACCATGCCGAGGCTGGAGTTGTTGATCAGGGCGACCTTGATCGGAATCTCATTGATGGTGCAAGTGGCGAGTTCCTGATTGGTCATCTGGAAGCAACCATCGCCGTCCACGGCCCACACGAGTGCGTCGGGCCGGCCCACCTTGGCCCCCATCGCAGCGGGGACGGCGTAGCCCATCGTGCCGAGACCGCCCGAGTTGAGCCACGTGTTGGGCCGCTCGTACGAGATGAACTGCGCTGCCCACATCTGGTGCTGGCCGACGCCCGCAGCGATCACGGCCTCCGGCCCGCTGATCACACCGAGCCGCTGCATGACGTACTCCGGCGATAGTGAGCCGTCGTCGGGGAACGCGTAGCCCAGCGGGTACGTCTCGCGCCAGCGGTGCACCGTCTGCCACCACGCCTCGTAGTCACCGCGGCGACCCTCGGCGTACTCCGCCTCGACCGCAGCGATCAGCTCGTGCAACACCTCCTTGATGTCACCCACGATCGGCACATCGGCGGTGCGGTTCTTGGAGATCTCCGCCGGATCGATGTCGGCATGGATGACCTTCGCATCAGGCGCGAACGTCGCGAGCTTCCCGGTCACGCGGTCGTCGAAGCGGGCCCCGAGCGTGATGAGGAGGTCAGCCTTCTGCAACGCCCCGACTGCGGCGACCGTGCCGTGCATACCCGGCATGCCGAGGTGCTGGCCGTGGCTGTCCGGGAACGCCCCGCGTGCCATGAGGGTCGTGACAAGGGGCGCGCCCACCAACTCCACGAAGCGCCGCAGCTCAGCCGTCGCATTGCCGCGGATGACGCCACCGCCGACGTAGAACACCGGCCGCTTCGACTCCACGATCAGCCTCGCCGCCTCGCGGATTTGCTTCGAGTGCGGCTTGGCGACCGGCTTGTAGCCGGGCAGATCAATCGAGTCCGGCCAGGTGAATGTCGTCGTAGCCTGCAGGGCGTCCTTGGAGATGTCGACGAGCACCGGGCCCGGCCGACCGGTGGCGGCGAGGTGGAAGGCCTCCGCGATCGCGCGCGGGATCTCCGCAGGGTCGGTCACCAGGAAGTTGTGCTTCGTGATCGGCATGGTGATGCCGCGGATATCGGCCTCCTGGAAGGCATCGGTGCCGATAGCAGTGCTGGGGACCTGACCGGTGATGGCGACGATCGGCACGGAGTCCATGTGGGCGTCGGCGATCGGGGTCACAAGATTGGTCGCGCCCGGCCCACTCGTGGCCATGCACACACCGACGCGGCCGGTCGCCGCGGCGTACCCCTCGGCGGCGTGGCCAGCGGCTTGCTCGTGGCGGACGAGGATGTGGCGGATCTGCTGGGAGTCCATCATCGGGTCGTATGCCGGCAGGATCGCACCACCGGGGATGCCAAAGACATCCGTCACGCCCGCGTGCTCCAGGGACCGGATCAGGCTCTGCGCCCCGGTCATCTGCTCGCTCATCTAGCTCACCCTTACTTCCCGTTCGTGCCGCGGCCACTTCGTGCGCCCGCTTCTTCACACTTCCCTGTCACCAACTGCCGTGCCGCTCGTGTGGAGCCGATCGTGCCGGACAAACAAACACCCCCCGACCCAGTGGGCTCGGAGGGCGCGCGGTTGTCGACCGACGTCGGGCGTCAGCCCGCGCGCCTGCCTACTACTACGAGATTCATCCGCACGTCCGGTAGCCTACCCCAGCCGGGGCGGATGTGGCTAGTGGGGTTTGGCAGCCCGAGCAGGCCAGACCGGTTAGTCGCAGACCGCGCCCTTGGACGCCGAACCCACGAGCTTCGTGTACTTCGCCAGCACGCCGCGGTCATAGCGCGGCGGAAGCGGGACGAATTCCGCGCGCCGCCGCGCCAGTTCGGCCTCGTCGACCAAGAGGTCGAGCCGCCGCTCACCGATGTCGATCCGCACGCGGTCCCCGGTACATATGAGGCCGATCGGTCCGCCATCCACCGCCTCCGGCGCCACGTGACCCACGCACAGTCCCGTCGTACCGCCCGAGAACCGGCCGTCGGTGATCAGCAGGACGTCCTTGCCGAGACCCGCGCCCTTGATCGCACCGGTGATCATGAGCATCTCGCGCATACCGGGCCCGCCCTTCGGCCCCTCGTAGCGGATCACCACGACATCGCCGGCCTGGATCGTGCCGTCCTCGAGGGCATCCATCGCGGCACGCTCACGCTCGAACACCCGCGCTACGCCCTCGAAGGTGTCCACGGGGACTCCCGCACTCTTCACCACGGCTCCACCGGGTGCTAGTGATCCGCTGAGGATTGTGATGCCGCCGTGAGTGTCGAGCGGGGTCTGCGTGGCCCGCAGGATGTTGCCGTCGGGGTCCGGCGGTGCAATGTCAGCGAGGTTCTCCGCGACCGTGCGGCCCGTGACCGTCAGGCAATCTCCGTAGAGCAGTCCGGCGTCGAGCAGCGCGCGCATCACTACCGGCACTCCACCCACGCGATCGACATCGCTCATCACGAAGCGACCGAAGGGCTTCACATCCGCCAACAGTGGAACCTTCGACCCGATCCGATGGAAATCCTCCATCTCCAGCTCGACCCTGGCTTCGTGCGCGATCGCAAGCAGATGCAGCACCGCATTGGTTGATCCGCCGAAGGCCATGAGTACGGCGATCGCGTTGAGGAGCGACTCGCGGGTGATGATGTCGCGCGTCGTGAGGCCGGAGCGCAGCATGTTGACCACGGCCTCGCCGCTGCGTCGAGCGACGATGTCGCGGCGGCGGTCCACGGCGGGAGGTGATGCCGAACCAGGAAGCGACATTCCCATCGCCTCGGCGGCGCTGGCCATCGTGTTCGCGGTGTACATACCGCCACAGGCGCCCTCACCGGGGCAGATCGCGCGCTCGATCGCGTCGACGTCCTCGCGTGACATGAGTCCCCGCGCGCAGGCACCGACAGCCTCGAAGGCGTCGATGATCGTGACGTCCTTCTCCGTGCCATCCGAGAGTCGCACGTGGCCGGGCATGATCGATCCGGCGTACACGAACACTGATGCCACGTCGAGCCGTGCGGCGGCCATCAGCATGCCGGGCAGGCTCTTGTCACATCCCGCGAACGTCACCATGCCGTCGATACGCTCGGCCTGCATGACCGCCTCTACCGAATCGGCGATGATCTCGCGGCTGACCAGAGAGAAGTGCATACCCTCGTGGCCCATCGCGATGCCATCGGAGACCGAGATCGTGTTGAACTGCATCGGGAAGCCACCGGCCGCGTGCACGCCTTCCTTCGCGGCCTTGGCGAGCCGCTCGAGCGACATGTTGCACGGCGTGATCTCGTTCCACGATGACGCGATGCCGATCTGCGGCTTGGCGAAGTCCTCGTCCGACATTCCGACCGCGCGCAGCATCCCGCGGTGCGGGGCCTTCTCCAAGCCGTCGGTGACGTCGCGGCTGCGGGGCTTGATATCGGGCTTCTCGCTCATGAAGGCAGCGTAACCGTGGCCGTGCGGACCACGTCAGCCAGTGGCTCCCCCGCACGCCACCGACCGATCTGCGCGGCCGCACAGCGGCGCATCCGCGGCAGGAACGCACTGGTGTTTCCGCCGACGTGCGGTGAGATGAGGACGCCAGGAGTGCGCCAGAGCGGGTGGTCAGCCGGCAGCGGCTCTGGGTCCGTGACGTCTAGGGCGGCGCGCACGCGCCCCGCGGCGGCCGCTGCTTGCAGTGCGTCGGTATCGACCAGCCCGCCGCGGCCGACGTTGACCAGGAGCGCCCCCGGCTTCATGCGCTCGAGGAATAATGCGTCCACCAGGTGCCGGGTCGCATCGCTCAGGGGCACGGCGACGACGACGACATCACAGGTTGGCAGGAGCGCAGGCAGTTCGGCCGCGGCGTGTACGCCTTCGCGCGCGGTTGAGGCGACGGCGACGACCTCCACCTCGAACGGCTGGAGTCGAGCGATGATCGCCCGACCCACTCCCCCGTGGCCGATTACGCATACCCGGCGGTCGGCAAGCGCGTCGTACCTGCCGTAACGCCACGCCCCCTCCGGCATCGCGCGCGCAAAGTCATCGATGCGGCGAAGGCTCGTGAGCGTCAGCGCGACGGCGAGCTCGGCGGTCGAGGCGTCATGCACACCGCCGGCATTGCACAGCGTGGCGTGCGCGGGTGTGTCAGCAAGCGCCGCTTCGTACCCGGCAGTGGGCAACTGCACGACGCGCAGCAACGGCATCTCGCGCATCAGGGAGTAGTTGGCGGCCGCGCCCATGTATGGCGGGATGTAGAACTCCACGCGCGCGAGGACGTCGGCCGCCGGTGGGGCGGCGGGGCCGTCGTACAACACGACCTCGCACCCCGCGGTCGCCGCGCGTACCTGCTCGCCCTCGGCAATCTCGGTGGGCAGCAGCAGCGTGTGCACCCCCCGACCCTAGGAACCGCGGTGGGCTTGCAGCAAGCCCACCCCAACTCGCCTCTGTGGTGGGGGGGGGGGGGGTTTGGGGGCAACACCCCCCCCCCGCGC
>JBILVH010000232.1:0-3269 GCA_044370555.1 Candidatus Nanopelagicales bacterium | reverse complement strand
ACTCGGGCTGGAGTACTCCGGTAGAGACCTGCTGGTCTCAGCGGCGCAGCAAAGGCGCAGCGCCGTGCTCGATCTCGTGGCGAACGCCGCCCCCGGCGCGCTCCTCGCGCTCGTCCTCGGCTGGGGCTGGGTGGGCGCTCTTGCACTGGGCGGTGTCACGTACATCTCGTCGTCCGGCATCGTGTCGCAGGTCCTGCGCGACTTTCGCTGGCGCCGCAATCCCGAGGCCCGCCCCGTAGTGAGCATCCTGGTCATCGAAGACCTCGTGATGGCGCCCTATCTGCCGGTCCTTACGGTCGTTCTCACCGGGACAGGTCTGGTCGCGGGCCTCATCTCGGTCAGTGTCGGCCTTGTGATCGTCGCGCTGGTGATCGGGATCAGTGCGCGGGGGATCATCCCCTTCCAGCGCGTGCTGGATCCGCGTGATCCCGTCGGCCTGCTGCTCATCGTCTTCGGCGCCGCAATCGCCGCCGCTGGCCTGGCCGGGGTCATCAACTTCTCCCCCGCGGTTGCGGCGTTCCTGGTCGGCCTACTGCTCACCGACGAAGTGGCAGACATGGCTCGCCGTCGACTTGATCCACTGCGCGATGTGCTTGCCGCGGTCTTCTTCACGTACTTCGGTCTGTCGACCGACCCCGGCGAGATCCCGGGCGTTCTGCTTCCGGCCGCACTACTGGCCGTGGTCACCATCGCGACCAAGTTTTGGGTGGGTTGGGTCGCGGGAAGCACGGTCGAGAGCCCGTCGCGCGCCGGACGCCTGCGCGCTGGCGCCCTACTCAGCGCGCGCGGTGAGTTCTCCGTCGTTATCGCAGGCATCGTGCTGGCGTCCGGAGTGCTACCGCCATCCTTCGCGGCACTGGTCGCGACATACGTGCTCATCACCGCGGCGGCCGCCCCCCTCCTGGCGCGCACGGTGGAGGTGCTCGCGAGACGATGGGCACCCGGCGCAGCACCCGAGGTGGCGTGAGGAACAGTCGGATCACTCGGACGCGATGCAGTGATGGAGGCAGAGGTGGTGACCCGACCATGACCTATACCGAGTTGGTCGGCGTGTACGACGCCGACGGCGGCATCGTCGGCGAAGCGCGGTACGTGATCGGCCACTTGCTCGGCCGTGCCGAGTGCGCCCTGTGCGACATCACGCACTCACCCGTCCGGCGCAAGCCCGCCTGGGATGCGATGACCAGGACCCTCGGGATCCCGTTCGCGCTCGTTCACCGCAATGAGCAGTCCCCGGAAGTCGCTGCCGTAACCGCCACCTGGGGACTGCCCGCAGTCGTGGGACGGGACGCCTCCGGCCGGTGGCACGCGCTGCTGACGCGAGGCGACTTGCGGGCCGCGGCCGGCTCGGTGGAGCAGGTCGGGGCGGCCCTGACGCGACTGCTGCGCGCCGAGCACTAACCGCACCAGACCTCACCGGCAACCCTCACGGTGTCAAAACGGCCTGTTTTTCGGCTCGTTTTGACACCGTGAGGGGTGTCCGGTTTTAGGACGGGCCTTCACTTCGATGTGCAAGGAGTGGCACCCTGATCACACAGAGAGGGTGTCCGGGTTGACCAGGCATCTGATTCGTGAGGGGACACCATGCGTCGCACCGTGGGACTCGCAGCCGCGGCCACACTCGCAGCGGCCTGCTGGGCACTGCCCGGGGTCGCCTTCGCAGACGACGGTGCTGATCCGGCCCCTCAGGTCACCGTCGTCGAGGTCGGCGACCCGGGTGACGGAACCGATCCGGGGGCGGACGGGGAACCGGTCTACTACTCGCTGCCGGTGGAGTGCGAGCCAGCAGACGACACGACCGCCGACCGCGTCCCGTGCCCGACGTACCGGGATGTGACCTGCCCCGACGACACGACGGCTGACGACTGTCCGGTCTATGCACCCACCAATGGTGGCGGCGTGGATCCCCTACCGGTCGACAACAAGTCCGGCGGTGGCCCCGAGAGCATGTCCGGGACTCCGGAGGAGACCGCTGACACCGGCGGCGACGGCTCTGGCTCCGGCGGCTCTGGCTCCGGCGGCTCTGGCTCCGGCGGCTCCGGCGGCTCGAACGTCCCCGATGACTCCGGGGCCGCCGACGACGGCGCCGTGATTGCACCTGCGTCGAGCGACGACCCCGAGGCTGACAGCGCAGGTAACAAGGCGGCTGCCGGCGGTACGTCGAGCACCTCGAGCACAAAGCCGGCGCCTGCGGCTGGCGTCGCCGCCGCGCAGACGCCCGCGGCGCCCGCGAACTCGGGCGCCCCCGTCGCACTCGTCCTTGGCACCGGTGCGCTGGCCGCAGCCGGCATCGCCGGTGCCGCGATCGCGGTGCGCAGGCGCCGCCTCTCGTCGGCCCGGTAACCGCGGCTCACGACATGCCCGCCCGCTAGGGTTGCGGCCATGTCGAAGCGTTTCTGGGCTGCAGCCCTCACCCTTCCCCTCACCGCCGGCCTGGCGGCCACGTCCCTCCCGGCAGCAACGGCCGGTGACGTGACGCCGATCGTCATCGCGATCGAGGCGCCGCTGAGTGGTGCGCAGGCGAGCAACGGTCGAGACATGGCGCGCGGGGTGAAGTTGGCCGTCAACCAGGTCAACCTCGCTGGCGGCGTCAACGGCCGACCGGTGAAGTTGGTGCTCCTCGACGATCAGGCGAATCCGGAGTTGGCGCTGTCGATGGTCGAGCAGGCCAAGGCCGCCGGTGCCGTGGCCGTGGTCGGGCCCTACAACTCCTCAGTCGGCCTGGTGAACCTGCAGGCCTACATCGACGCCGGCATTGTCCCGGTGCAGATGACGTCGACGGACCTGACCACCGGCCTCGGTGTGACGGTGCAGCCGAAGAACAGCCAGATCTCCCCGCCGGAGATCGACTGGGTTCTCCAGTCCCAGCCCAACAACGTCGTGATGCTCGTCGACCCGTCGACGTATACCAAGGGCATGGCAACGCGTATGCGCGACGGAATGCGCGCCGCAGGTGTTGAGGTCTCCACCGTGCGCATCACACCCGGGAGGAAGGCCTACGCACAGGAAGTCCGCCGCGCGCTCCAGCGTGTCCCCAGCGTGCTCTACGTCAGCACCTACTTCCCCGAAGGCGCCAAGATCGCCAAGGCGCTCGGCCGGATCCAGTCGAACGTGTCGTGCCTGATGGGCTTGGCGAACGTGGATCCGGAGTTCATCACCGATGCAGGCCTCGACAATGCGCAGCGGTGCGTCTTCAGCGGAGTACCCGAGGCGACGCAGCTGCCTGGTCCGCGCGCGGCACGCTACGTCGATGAGTACATCGCCACGTT
>JBILVH010000026.1:0-11969 GCA_044370555.1 Candidatus Nanopelagicales bacterium | reverse complement strand
CCTCGGTGACACCCTGGCTGATGCGGAGAATCCGATCCCGCTGCCGCCGATCACCGTCGATGAGCCGTCGATCTCCATGACGATCGGCATCAATACCTCGCCGCTCGGCGGGCAGAGCGGTACGAAGTTGACAGCACGCCTGGTCAAGAACCGGTTGGATGCCGAACTCATCGGCAACGTGTCCATCCGAGTGCTGCCGACCGAACGCCCCGATACGTGGGAAGTCCAGGGCCGCGGTGAGCTGCAACTTGCGATCCTCGTCGAGCTCATGCGCCGTGAGGGCTTCGAGATCACCGTCGGCAAGCCGCAGGTCGTCACGCGCACTATCGACGGCAAGGTTCATGAGCCGGTCGAGCGTCTCACCGTGGATATCCCCGAGGACTACCTCGGTGTCGTGACGCAGCTCATGGCGTTGCGCAAGGGTCGGATGGAGCAGATGGTCAACCACGGGTCGGGGTGGATCCGGATGGACTACATCGTTCCCGCTCGCGGTCTGATCGGCTTCCGTACCGAGTTTCTGACCGAGACGCGAGGCACCGGACTGCTGCACCACGTCTTCGAGAAGTTCGAGCCGTGGTTCGGCGAACTGCGCACACGCCCGACCGGATCGCTCGTGGCCGACCGCCGCGGCATGACCACGGGCTACGCCCTGTCGAGCCTCCAGGAGCGCGGCACCATGTTCGTGGGTCCGGGGACCGAGGTCTACGAGGGAATGATCGTGGGGGAGAACTCCAGGTCGGATGACATGGACGTCAATCCGACCAAAGAGAAGAAGCTCACGAATATGCGAGCCTCCACCGGCGATGTGCTCGTCCCCCTGATCCCACACAGGCAACTCAGCCTCGAGCAGGCCCTGGAGTTCTGCCGTGAGGATGAATGCGTCGAAGTGACCCCGGCAGTCGTTCGGATCCGCAAGGTGCTGCTCGCAATGAATGACCGGGTAAAGGCCCGCAACCGCAAGGGCTAGGCGCTCAGGTTCTTGCTGAAGAAGTCGAGTTCGGCCCGCAGGAGATTCTCGGCAATCACCTCTTGCGGCGTCATGTGCGTCACGCCGCTGAGGGGGAGGACCGAGTGTGGGCAGCCTGCCGCCAGAAGGGCGGAGGAGAGTTGCAGGGTATGCGCCACGACCACGTTGTCGTCGGCCAGACCGTGGACGAGGAGTAGCGGGCGCCTCAGATCAGTCGCAAGGGGTAGCAGACTGGACCGCTCGTAGTTGGTGGGTTCCGCGGCCGGATCGCCGAGGTAGCGCTCGGTGTAGGCCGTGTCGTAGAGCCGCCACTCCGTGACCGGGGCTCCGGCGACGGCGGCGTGGAAGCGGTCCGGGCGGCGCAGGACGGCGAGCGCGGCGAGGTAGCCGCCGAAGGACCAGCCACGGATGCCCACCCGGTCGGCGTCGGTGTCGTCGGGGTACTTCTCGAGCACGGCATCAAGTGCAGCGACCTGGTCGTCAAGGACGGGGCCGGCCAGATCGCCGCGCACGGCGCGCTCCCAGGCGGGCCCGCGCCCCGGTGTGCCGCGCCCGTCGGCCACGACTACGCAGAACCCGTGGTCGGCGAGCCACTGGGCGGTGCCGAACGCGATGCCGGAGCGCAGCGTCATGCGCGCGTGTGGCCCGCCGTACGGAGACAACAGCACCGGTAGTCGACGGGTGCCGGGCACGTGGTCGGTGGGAAAGATCACCGCGGTACGCAGGCTGCGTTCACCGATGACGTGCATGGCGACGCGGGGGTGCACGACCGGCTTCTCGCTCACATTGGCGATCTCGCCGATCAGCAAACCCCCGCGCCAGACCTGGCTGAGCGATGCCGTTGTGTCCAGATCCATCGAGGTGGTGACGACCACATCGCCGGATCGCGTCGCAGTGCACACGCCCGCATCGGGAACAAGTGGCCGCAGCGACGAGTCGGCGCCGAGCAGATACGCCTGCGCGCGGGTCGGGTCGTCACCGCCAGTTACGACGATCCCGTCTGCCTCCACATCTGCGACACCCGCCACCTGGAATCCGACCGGCGTCACAGGTTGTCCATCGCGGGTCAGGCGATAGGTGTCGTTCACTTCGTCGGCCACAACGTCGAGCACGTGGCCGGATGCATCCCACCGCGGCACGCCGGGGACAACGTCGACCCAGGCGGGGTCACTGCGGTCGTCGATCACGCGCGGCTGACCGGCACGGTTGACGGCGAGAATGCGCTGGCTGCGTTGATCGCGGCTGAGCAGGGTGATGAGCGGATCGCCGACTGCCCCGACGGTCACGGTGGCGAGGTAGGGAAACTCCGCGCTATCCCACGCGATCCGGGTGCGATCCCCATCGAGGTGGACCAGCCACAGGGAGACGTCTGCATTGGCGGTTCCCGCACGCGGGTAGCGGTGCGCGCGCGGCTCGGCTTCTGGCCTGGCCGGGTCGCTGATCCACCAGGTCTGCACGGGCGCCTCGTCGACGCGCTCCACGATGAGTGCCTCGCCGTCCGCGAGCCACCACAGCCCGCGCATCCGATTGAGCTCCTCACTCGCGATGAAATCCGCGAGACCCCACGTGACGGTGTCGGAGTCCGGTGCGGTCAGGCGTACGGCGTCGTCGACCGTGGCAACCCACACTGATCCGTCGTGTACGTAGGCGACGCGGGTCCCCCCGGGGTCGATACGCGGATCGACGACCGGGCCGGGTGCTGGCATCTCGGTGACGTCGCCGGTCGTGATGTCGGCGACGTACGGCACGCCGCCGACCGCGAACGCGAAGCGTTGTGCGGCGCGGTCGGTCGAGTAGGCCGTGATCCCCTCGGTGACCTCGCGCATGCGCTCGCGACGAGCACGCTCGGCGTCCGGGAGGGCGCTGTCGCCCTCGGCGAGGTCGCCGAGGACGAGCGGGTCGGCAAGAACTGTCTCGGCGCCGTCACGCCAGACCCACAGGCACGTCACCGGGTCAGTGCCCGACCGGCTCCGCAGGAAGACCACGCCGTCGTCGGTGATCGTGAAGGCGCGCGGTGCGCCGAGGCGGAATCCGCGGGTGCGGGCCCGCTGCCTGGGGAAGGACTCCACGAACCGACATCGTGCCAGGGCTCTACGCTGGGTGCGTGAGCAACCGCCGAATGCTTCTCGTCCACGCGCATCCCGACGACGAGACGATCGGTACGGGGACCACGATGGCGAGGTACGCCGCCGAAGGCGTGCACGTATGCCTCGTGACGTGCACGCTGGGGGAGGAAGGGGAGGTCCTCGTCCCGGGCCTGGCCCACCTCGCATCGGACCGCGAGGATGCGCTCGGTGCCCACCGCCAGGTCGAGCTCGCCGCCGCGATGGCACAACTCGGCGTGACCGATCACCGTCTGCTTGGAGCCCCCGGCGCCTATCGCGACTCCGGGATGGCCGGCACACCGCCGAATGAGCGGTCGGATGCGTTCATGCGTGCGGATCTCCTTGCGGCCGCCAGTGATCTGGTCGCGGTGATCCGCGAGGTGCGTCCGCAGGTGCTGGTGACGTACGACGACTTCGGTGGGTACGGCCACCCGGACCACATCGCCGCACACCGGGTTGCGACCTACGCAACGGCCCTTGCCGCCGCACCGTCTTTCCGCCCCGATCTCGGTGCGGCGTGGGCGATCGCCAAGGTCTACTGGACGGCGTTCCCGCGGAGCATCGTGCGCGCGGGTATCGAGGCCCTGCGCGCCGCGGGGGAGTCCACCGGATTCGCCGCGGTCGACCCCGACGACCTCCCCTTCGCGGTCGATGACCATCTCATCACCACCGTCGTCGACGGCTACGGTTATCTGGATCGCAAGATGGCGGCGCTGCGCGAGCACGCGACGCAGGTGAGCGTCGAAGACGGTTTCTTCGCGCTGGCTGACCGGGTCGGCGCGCAGGCGTTCTCCCGCGAGTACTTCCGTCGCGTGCAGGGTCCCGGTGGACCTGTCGACGATGCGGGGCTCGAGACGGACCTGTTCGGCGGGCTCGACCTAGGCGCGCGGTCCTGACCGGCCGACGCGCGCTCGGCCTCCTCGCGCTGCTCGCCGTCGGCGCGGTCATCGGGTTGCTCGGGGCCTTCGTTCAAGCCCAGCGACTGCTGTGGGTCATCGGGACGACGACGATCCCGGTGCCGTGGGGTGCCACGCTGACGCTCCTTGTGCTGTTCCTCGTCGTGCGCGGTGGCGTGCACCTGGTCGGATCCGCATTCGGCGGCGCCGCGGTCATGGCCGGTTGGCTCGCGGTGACCCTGCTGCTGAGCGTGAGTTCACCGTGGGGGGACCTCATCGTGAGCGGCGGTATCCGCCAGTTGGTCTACCTGTTCGGCGGCACCGTGGTGGGCGCGGCCCTCGCGACATTCCCGGTTCGACGATCCGGGATCCGGCGGAACTCCGACGTACGATGAGACGTCCCACGGTGGGGCGCGGGTGGTCGGCGTGAGCGCACGGCACCCGGGCGTTGAAACGCAGGGCGAGTCGACCAGGGAGGACCGCACAGGTGGCGCATGCCGATCGCGCGAGTCGCGAGAAGACCCACCTAGGTGACGGCGGCCGGATCGCGTTGATCGCCGGTGGGATCCTTGCCGGGGTGGCCGCGTTCTACGCGGGCATGATCGTCGGCAGCGGCAGTGACGTGCCCGCCAACACGACCGTGCTCGGTGTCCAGATCGGCGGCATGACCGCATCGGAGGCCGAGGCCGCGCTCGAGCGGCAGATCGGACCGCGCGCCGCGGCACCCCTGTCGTTGAATGCGTACGAGTCCGGCGTCGTGATCCCCGCTGAGGAGGCGGGGTTGACCTTCGACGCGGCGGCGACGGTCTCGGATGCGACCGGCCGCCTCTACAACCCGTTGTCGCTCATCCAGCGGATCTTCGCCTCCGTCGAGGTGGCCCCGGTCATCGCGGTCGACGAGGCCGAGTTGACCGCCGCGGTCGAGCAGTTCGCGGGCACGGTCGACGCTGACCCCGTCGAGCCCACGGTCGCGTACGACGGCATGACCCCGGTGTTCGAGTACGGCGTCGCGGGTCGCAGCATCGACATCGCGGGGTCTGTCGAGCGCATCCGCGAGACATACCTCGGGAGCGGGTCCGAGGTTGCGCTCATCGAGGTCGAAGTACCCCCGGCCATCAGCGATGAGCGGGTCGATGAATTCGTACGAGGTTTCGCCACAATGGCGGTGTCGGCACCCGTGCGTGTGCAGGCCGAGGAGGCCACCGCCAGTATCCAGCCCGAGCAGATTGCCGAGACGCTGAGCTTCACCCCGACCGGTGACACCTTCACCCCCACCTTGGACGGCGAGTTCCTGCACGGGGTGATTGAGAAGGACTTGAAGATGGTCGAGGGTGGCGGCAAGGACGCAACCTTCAGGATCGTCGACGGGGTGCCGGTGGTCGTTCCCCACGTGATGGCGCGAGGGGTCGCGAGCGAGGATCTCGGCGCGGCGGTGATCGAGGCGATCGCCCAGGCGGGCGACGCCCGAGTGGCCACGGTCGCGGTGACGGTGCGCGAGCCGGAGCTCACCACGGAGGAGGCCGGTCAGATCGGTGTGCAGGAATTGGTGTCGACCTTCACCCAGTCGGTGCCGACCATCGAATACATGCAGCACAACCTGGCCCTCGCGGCGAAGTACATCGATGGCACCCTGCTGATGCCCGGTGACGTGTTCTCCATGAACGGGACGACGGAGAACCGCAATCCGAAGAACGGCTACATGGAGGGCTACGTCATCGGTCCGGGCGGGATCTTCGAGAAGGCGCTGGGCGGCGGCCTCTCCGCGGCCACGACCACGACCTTCTCCGCGGCCTTCTACGCCGGACTCGAGATCGTCGAACTGCACCAGCATTCCCGCTACATCTCGCGCTACCAGCCTGGTGTGGAGGCAACTGTTGCGTGGGGGGCCTTCGACATGAAGTTCAAGAATGACACTCCGCATGCGATCTTCATCACCGCATCGACCACCGATTCGACGATGACCGTGTCGATGTACGGCACGAAGGAGTACGACGCGATCGAGTCCGAGATCGGCAGTTGGTACAACACGCGCAAGCCCGCGAAGGTGTACAACGAGAGTGAGCCGTGTTCACCGCAGGGTGGGATCCAAGGCTTCGACGTGGACTACGACCGTGTGTTCTACAAGGACGGTGCGGAAGTCAGGCGCGAGAGCTTCTCGGCGTCGTACCTGTCGGCACCGGAGGTCATCTGCGGTCCGAAGCCTAAGAAGGACAAGGACAAGGACAAGGACAACACGAGCGGTAGCGCGAATCCGAGCGGGAGTGCGACACCGAGCGGGAGCGACCAGGCATCGACACCTCCGGACCAGAGCGAGTCGACCGCGCCGGACCCGACCGCGAGCGGCGAGCCGCCCGCGTAGGCGAGCGGTTCAGTCCACGACCTGGCCGTCGGGGGTGTCCCGAACGGTGACGCCTAGTGAAGCGAGTTCGTCGCGCAAAGTGTCGGAAGTCGCCCAGTCCTTCGCCGCGCGCGCAGCGGCCCGCTGATCGAGCAATGCCGCCGCACCCGCCGGCAGCGCGGGTCGCGGGCGGCCGACCTCGCGGACGAGGTCGAGGCCGAGAAGGCGGTCGAGCAGGGCAAAGGTCTCGAACTTCACGCCGTCCGGGACCTCCGAGCGCTCGAAGCCGCGCAGGGCCGTGATCGCGCGCGGAGTGTCGAGGTCGTCCTCGAATGCGTGACGCACGGCGTCGACGGTCGCCGTGTCGGCGGGCCCGGACGGTGACTCCGCCCAGTGGGCAACACGGTCACGCCACCGCCGCAGGGTCGCATCGGCGGCTTCGAGCGAGGCCCAGGTCAGGTTCATCTGAGTCCGGTAGCGATGCTCCAGGAATGCGAGTCGTAGGGCCAGCGGATCGAGTCCCCGCGCGATCACATCGCTGACGAGGACCACGTTCCCAGCGGACTTGCTCATCTTGCGGCCCTCGAAGAGCAGATGCTCGCCGTGCAGCCAGCGGGCCACAACCTCGTGGCCCGTGACGCCGTTGCTCTGCGCGCGTTCGTCTTCGTGGTGGGGGAAGCGCAGGTCGATGCCGCCGACGTGCACGTCGATCCGCTCACCTAGCCGGTCCAGGCTCATCGCGGTGCATTCGATGTGCCAACCCGGAAAACCCGGACCCCACGGCGAATCCCACACCAGTTGGGTGCGTGTAGCGGGGGCTCGCTTCCACAGTGCCCAGTCGGCGTGGAATCGCTTGGCCGGGTCGACCGCGTCGTCGAAGCGATGCCCGGGGCGCAGGGCGTCGAGTCGGTTGCCGCTCAGGGCGCCGTAGTCGGGGGCACTCCGTGCGTCGAAGAAGACCGAGCCGTCGGTGCCGACGTACGCGTGTCCGCGCTGCATCAGGGTCTCGATGGTCGCGAGCATCAGGTCGATGGACTCACTCGCCCGTGGGGCGTCATCAGCCGGGGTGATGTTGAGGTGGGCGAGGTCGGCGCGGAACCTGTCTTCGTAGAAGCGGGCGATCTCCAGAGCCCCGCGACCTTCACGCCCGGCCTGGACCAACATGCGGTCCTCGCCATCCTGCCCTTCGTCGACGCCGCCAAGTCCGGTGTCGTCCAGCATGTGCCCGACGTCGGTGATGTTCTGCACGACGTGCACCTGACGACCGCTGAACTGCACGGTCCGGCGGACCAGGTCGGTGAGCAGGAAGGTACGCATATTGCCGACGTGCGCATCGCGGTAGACGGTGGGCCCGCATGCGTAGACCCGCAGGGCTCCTTGAGCGGGTACCTCAAGGACCTCGCGGGCCGCTGTGTCGTAGAGGCGCAGGCCCGCCATCAGTCGACCACCTTGGCCACGATCACATCCCCAGCTGGCACCTCGACCTGCGAGCCATCGCGGCGCCGCACGACCCAGGACCCGTGGCCGTGTGAGACCAGGGTGCCGACCACGTCGGTGGCACTAGCACCCGGCTCAGGGGCGGCGAGCCGGTAGCGGACCGTGACTCGGCGGCCTACGTCCGCAGCGGTGACGCCCACGCGCTTCCCGTCCTGACCAGTCCTAGGCGGCGCGCCCCAAGCGGCACACCGCGCCCTCCGATACTAGGCTGGTCGGCACACACGATCTCGGAGGACCCGTGACCTACGTCATCACCGAGCCTTGCATTGATCTGAAGGACAAGGCTTGCATCGAGGAGTGCCCCGTCGACTGCATCTACGAGGGCGGCCGGATGCTCTACATCCAGCCGGACGAGTGCGTCGACTGCGGTGCGTGCGAGCCGGTGTGTCCGGTTGAGGCCATCCATTACGAGGACGACGTTCCCGCCCAGTACACCGACTACACCGCGGCCAACGCCGAGTTCTTCGCCGAACTCGGTTCACCGGGTGGTGCGGCGAAGCTGGGTGCGCAAGAGCGCGATGTGCCGCTGGTGGCTGCGGTGCCGCCGCAGGAGCACGACCACTGAGGTCGCCGCTGCCGGACTTCCCCTGGGACCGGCTTGCCCCCTTCGCCGACGTCGCTCGCGCGCACCCCGGCGGGATCATCGACCTGTCCGTCGGCACCCCTGTCGATCCGACGCCGCCGCTCGTCCAGGCCGCGCTGGCTGCGTCAGCGGACGCACCTGGCTATCCGCTCACGGCCGGTTCACCCGAGTTCAGGGCTGCGGCTGCCGGGTGGCTGGCGCGCCGCGGCATCCCCGTCGATCTGCAGGGTGTCCTGCCGACCATCGGGTCGAAGGAGTTCGTTGCGTGGCTGCCGACCCTGCTAGGGCTCGGGTCCGACGACACGGTCGTGATCCCCAGCGTCGCCTACCCGACGTACGACGTGGGAGCGCGACTCGCCGGCGCACGGGTCAGGGCGACCGACGAGCCGGGAGACCTTGCGGGCGCGTCGCTGGTCTGGATCAACACTCCCGCCAATCCGCACGGGGCGGTGCTCGGCATCGACCGGTTGCGTGAGTTCGTCGCGGCGTCCCGCGCCGCGGGAGCGGTGCTGGTGAGTGATGAGTGCTACCTCGAGCTCGGGTGGGATGTCGAGCCGGTCAGTCTGCTCGACCCGCGCGTCTGCGACGGGGATCACACGGGTCTGCTGGCCGTGCACTCGTTGTCCAAGCGTTCCAACTTGGCTGGGTACCGCGCCGGGTTCGCGGTCGGTGACCCCGACCTGGTCGCCGCCTTGCTCCAGGTGCGCAAGCACGCCGGCATGATGCTGCCCGCCCCGGTCCAGGCTGCGGCATGTGCCGCCCTCGATGACGACGAGCACGTCCGCATCCAGCGTGAGCGCTACCGCGCACGACGCACGCGACTGCTCGAGGCCTGCGCCGCCTACGGACTGCGCGTCGATGACAGCGCGGCGGGGCTCTACCTGTGGGCGACCCGCGGTGAGCCCTGCTGGGAGACGGTCGGGGCGCTCGCGAGCCTCGGGATCCTCGTCACGCCGGGTGAGTTCTACGGCGAGCGCGGCAGGGAGCACGTGCGCATCGCGCTGACGGCGACCGATGAGCGCGTCGAAGCGGCTGTGGCGCGGCTCACACTCCGCGGCTGAGCACCCTCCCGCGCGCCTAGGCACCGCACCGCAGTAGCGTGACCTTCGGCGTCGGGCCCGGACCGGGTGCACGCCGTCGAGATGCCCCACAAGGACTTGGAGGAGCGGTGGCGGACGCGGTACTCAGCTATCCCGACGGATCCCTGCCCCTGGCGGAGGTGAGTGCCACCGAGGGTGAGGCCGGGTACGACGTCGGCAAACTGCTCGCCACCACAGGCCACGTCACTCTCGACCACGGCTTCATGAACACCGCCGCGTGCTCGTCGGCGATCACGTTCATCAACGGCGATGCAGGCATCCTGCGCTACCGCGGCTATCCGATCGAGCAGTTGGCCGAGCACTCGACGTTCATCGAGACGGCATACCTGCTGATCTACGGCGAACTTCCGACGGCGGACCAGTTGGCGGCCTTCGAGGAGCAGATCATCCGGCACACGATGCTGCACGAAGACCTTCGCCGGTTCTTCGACGGGTTCCCGCGGGACGCCCACCCCATGCCGGTGCTGTCGTCGGCGGTCTCGGCCCTCTCGACCTTCTACCAGGATTCGCTCGACCCCTTCGATGCCGAGCAGGTGCAGATTTCGACCATCCGGCTACTGGCCAAGGTGCCGACGATTGCGGCGTACGCCTACAAGAAGTCGGTCGGCCAGCCGTTCCTCTACCCGGACAACTCCTACGGCTTCGTGGCGAACTTCCTGCGGATGACGTTCGGGGTCCCGGCGGAGCCATTTGACGTCAACCCCGCGGTGGTTCGGGCCCTCGACATGCTCTTGATCCTGCACGCGGACCACGAGCAGAACTGCTCGACGTCCACGGTGCGCATGGTGGGATCGTCACACGCGAACCTCTTCGCATCGGTCTCCGCGGGCATCAACGCGCTGTTCGGTCCGCTGCACGGGGGCGCGAACCAGGCGGTACTAGAGATGCTCGAGCGCATCCACCAGTCGGGCGGCGGGGTCAACACCTTCATCCGTCAGGTGAAGAACCGCGAGGACGGCGTGCGCCTCATGGGGTTCGGGCATCGCGTCTACAAGAACTACGACCCGCGGGCGGCCATCATCAAGAAGGCTGCCCACGAGGTGTTCACCGCGCTCGAGGTGAAGGATCCGCTGCTTGACATCGCGATGCGCCTCGAAGAAGTCGCTCTCGCCGATGACTTCTTCGTGTCGCGCAAGCTCTACCCGAATGTCGACTTCTACACCGGGTTGATCTACAAGGCGATGGGCTTCCCGACGCGGATGTTCACGGTGCTCTTCGCGCTCGGCCGCCTGCCGGGATGGATCGCGCAGTGGCGCGAGATGATCGAGGACCCGCAGACCAAGATCGGTCGGCCGCGCCAGGTCTATGTCGGCTCGCCCAAGCGTGACTATGCCCCCGTGTCGGCCCGCGGTGGAAGCACTTCCTGACGGCTGGGTCCCGGTCTCGCCGAAGCTGGCGACGGCCCGGCGCATCGTCCTGCTGATCGTGGTCGCGGCGGAAGCTGTCGTCCTCGCCCTCGTTCGCGGCTTGCTGCCCTCCTGGCTGTGGTGGGTGTTGGTGGGCGTCATTGTGATTGAACTCGTCTGGGGCTGGTGGGTCATCGGTCGCCGCGTGCGGTCGTTCGGCTACCTCGAACGATCGGACGACCTGCTGGTGCGCAGCGGCATCATGTTCCAGCGCGTTGTGGTCGTGCCCTACGGTCGGATGCAGTTGGTGGAGGTTGCCGCGGGCCCGCTCGATCGGGCACTCGGCATCACCACCGTGCAGTTGCACACCGCATCCGCGACCTCCGACGCCGCGATCCCCGGCCTCGAGCCCGATGCTGCGGCCGATCTGCGTGATCGCCTCGCCCGTCTCGGCGAGCAGCGGCACGCGGGGTTGTAGGCGGCGGTGCGGTGAGCGGCCCGACCGAACGCTCGTACGGGCTCACGCCGCTGCTGCGAGCTGTGCAGGTGGCGCCCGGGTGGGCTGCCGCCGTCGTGTTCGTACCGGTATTCGGCTTCGCGTGGACACCGGTCGGGATCCTGCGCGGTGTATCGATCGTCGCGCTGCTCACCGGTGTGTCCGCAGCGTGGTTCGTGATCTCGTGGAGTCGCACGACCTTCGGGTTCGATGCGGACGGCGACTTCCGGATCGAGTCCGGGGTCGTGAACCGGCAGCACAGTCGCGTGCAGTCCTCGCGCGTGCAGTCGGTCGACATCCGCACCCCTTTGCTCGCGCGTCCGTTCGGACTGACCGAGGTGGTCATCGACGTGGCCGGTTCGGGCCGGTCTACGCAGAAGGTGGCGTACGTGACCGCCGCGCGTGCACATCAGATCCGCGACGGGCTGCTGCGCCGTGCGGCAGACCTTCACCAGCCGGTAGTTCTCCAGGACACGCTCCTCGTCGTTCCCGCGGGCCGGCTCGTCGTCGCGACTCTTGCTCGGGTGAGCACGCTTGGCCTAGTGGCAGCCACCGTGCTCGTGCTCGGCGTCGTCGTCCTGACGAACGGGTGGGGTGGGCTGCCGATCGCCGTGATCACCGGCGGGTTGCCAATCTTCACC
>JBILVH010000025.1:0-12021 GCA_044370555.1 Candidatus Nanopelagicales bacterium | reverse complement strand
GCGGAGGTCGTGGGCGCCGCCGACGTGGTGGGGGCAGCGGTCGTGGCCGACGTGGTGGGGGCGGCGGTCGTGGAACCGCCGGAGGACCCGCCACCGCAGGCAGCGATGCCGAGTGTGGCGACAATGCCACACACGGCAAGTAGTGAGCGCTTCATGGTTCTCCTTTGATCGGTGCTGCTCAGCGGGCGCTGGTCAGCCTTTGGTGGGTCGACGGTTCCAAGGGAGTGCGAGCCATTCGATGAGCGTAACGATGAGGAACAGGACGATGCCCATGAGAGTGAGTACGACGACTGCTCCGAACACCGTTGTTGTGGCGAGTTTGGCGTTCGACTGGATGATGAGGAAGCCGAGGCCCTCGTCTGACCCGACCCATTCACCGACCACCGCACCGACGACACTCAGCACGGCAGCGACCTTCAATCCGGCGAAGATCTGCGGCGACGCATGGGGTAGGCGCGCTTGAAGGAACACTTGATTGCGTGATGCCGGGAATGACTGCATCAGGCGTACCGCTCCGTCGTTCAGTGACGCGAGGCCAGCCGCTGAACTCACCACGATCGGAAAGAACGCGACCAGCGCGGCGACCAGGATCTTTGACGTGGGGCCGTAGCCGAACCAGATGATCAGCAAAGGCGCGATGGCAATGACAGGCATGGCCTGCGACGCGACGACGATCGGGTAGATCGCCAGGCGTAGTGCGCGCCACGCGGTGACGAGGACCGCGAGCAGCACTCCGACGACGGCTGCCAGGAGGAATCCGAGGACCGCCTCCCGAAATGTGACGATCGTGTGCGGCTGGTAGATGCTCCACCTGGTTATGAGCGAGTTGGCCACGTCGATCGGCGGAGGCAGGATGAACCGCTTCACGTCGAAGAAAACGACGTACGCCTGCCATAGGCCGATGAGGGCGAGCACCAGCAGCACCGCCGGAGCGGCGCTGCGCAACCAGTCCGGGGTGCGCCGGGTCGTCGCTGGAAGGGTCACGTCGGGGCACCTTGCTTGAGGATGTCGAGCAACTCGTGCTTAAGCGCGGTGAACTGCGGGCTCGTGACGACCTCCGTGTGATCGCGTGGCCGAGATATCGGCACGGGCAGGTCTGCGATCACGCGCCCCGGGGGTCCGGCCATCACAATCACCCGGTCAGCGAGGAAGAGCGCCTCCTCCACATCGTGCGTGATGAACAGGACTGTGGAGCGATACTCCTCCCACAGGTCCAGGAGCCACGACTGCATGTCGGCCTTGGTTATGGCATCCAGTGCACCGAACGGTTCATCAAGCAGGAGCAGGCCGCGGTCGAGGAGCAGGGTGCGCATCAGGGCCGCCCGCTGGCGCATCCCGCCGGACAACGCCCGTGGATACTCCTTCTCACGGCCCTGCAATCCGAAGCGCCCCATCAACTCGCGCGCCCTCGCGCGCGTCGCGCTCTTGGGCCGTCCGATGACATCGCAGCCGAGCGCAACGTTGTCGAGGACGGTGCGCCATGGGAAGAGTTGGTCCTGCTGCATCATGTAGCCAGCGCTGCCCGGTTGCCCCAGGATGCTCGACCCGTCGAGGATGACATCACCTGCTCCAACGGTCTGCAGACCCGCGACCACGTTGAACAAGGTGGACTTACCGCACCCGCTCCGGCCGACGATCGCGACGAACTCACCCTGGGCGATGTCGAGATCGATACCGGCCAGGGCCTCGAAGACCCCCTCGGACCTGGTGAAGGCGACTCGGACCCCCCGGATCTCCAGGTGCCCGCTCCTGGCCATGTCGTACATATAGCAAATTTTCGAACGATAGAGCCCACGAATGCAACAACTGGATCCCGCGGATGCGCCTGATGGGCCCTCGTGGCCCGCGTTGTAGGCTTCCCCTGCTTGCGGGCCTATAGCTCAGCTCGGTTAGAGCGCTTCCCTGATAAGGAAGAGGTCGATGGTTCAAGTCCATCTAGGCCCACGTGAAGAAGATCCTGATCCTCCTGGCCTTGGCCGGCGTGGGGTTCCTGGTCTACCGGCAGATCGCGGCCAGCCGGGCCGAGGATGACCTGTGGACCGAGGCGACCTCGTCTCCCGACCTGTCCTGAGGCAGACCCCCGCGCGGGGTCGCTCTAGTCGGAGCGGCGCCGGGATACCAGCACGCCTGCTGCGAGCGAGATCGCCGCGACGCCTAGCAGCGCGAGGCCGAACGCCCACCCCGGGATGCCGTTGATCGGGTCGGGGTCGTCCGGGCACAGGCCGAGCCCGCATTCGGGAACAACGCTCACGGCGATGACCCCCAGGTAGATCGACACCCACGTGAAGGCGGCCACCGCAGCCACGGTCAGGCGGGAGCCCTCGCGCAGCAGCCCGCGATCATCCGCCTTCAAGGGTGTCTCCCACATCAGCAGCAACGCGCAGCCGATGACGCCGATCACGAAGGTCACAGCCGCCCAGGTGTAGAGGTGCCAGCCGAAAACCGCCGGTCCATAGCCCGGATCGAGGGGGTTGGCGATGTGAAGGAAGACCTGTCGCACGCTGCCGGCACCACCGGTGAAGGCCGCGAGGATGGAAATGGCGTAGTTCCGGGCTCGGATGCCCCAGAGGAGATTCAGCAGCGGGCCGACGGCCAGGCCGATCATTCCGGACCGCTGCACGAGGCAGAGCGGACAGGGTTGCTCGCCCACGGAGAACTGCAGGTACAGAGATCCGGTCAGCACCAGCAGCAGGCCGACGATGGCGAGCAGGTTGGCCAGTCGTGAGATGAGTACGGCGGTGCGCGGATCCATGGCCACCCCTAGAAGTTCAGCGGAATCGGGGAGGTCATGTGCACGCGCAGCAGCACGACAGTGACCACCATGGTCACCAGTGATAGCCCCGGCGTCCAGCGCCAGTTGCGGGCGATCCCGACGAATACTGCGATCCAGAGCACGAACATCAGCAGCATCACAATGCCGCAGCCTAGGGCCCCAGCCCGAAGGGCGCCGCGATTCGACGCGATGTTCACCGATTAGGATTACATGGTCTCCACCGGGGGCGTAGCTCAACTGGCAGAGCACCGCCTTTGCAAGGCGGGGGTTAGGGGTTCAAGTCCCCTCGCCTCCACCCGGAAACAGGCACCGCCGGTGCCACCTGGCGCGCGACGTCGAAAGGGAGCAATGACATGCCGACCCATGCCACCTTGCACACCGGGATGGGCGACATCCGCCTGATCCTCTACCCGGACCAGGCGCCCAAGACGGTCCGCAACTTTCTCGGCCTGGCCGAAGGCACCACGGAGTGGACGGATCCGCGGGTGCGCGCAAAGACCACGGCACCGCTGTACGACGGCACCATCTTCCACCGCGTCATCCCCGGTTTCATGATCCAGGGCGGCGACCCTCTGGGGAAGGGAACGGGCGGACCGGGATACTCCTTTGCAGACGAGTTCCACCCGGAATTGACCTTCGACCGCCCGTACCTCCTCGCTATGGCCAACGCGGGTCCGAACACGAACGGGTCGCAGTTCTTCATCACCGTTGCGCCCACGGCGTGGCTGAACTTCAAGCACTCGATCTTCGGCGAGGTGGCCGACCAGGCCTCGCGCGACGTGGTCGACGCGATCGCGAGTGTCGCTACCGGCGCCCAGGACCGTCCGGTGACCCCGGTCAGCATCGAGCGGGTCACGGTAGAGCGCGACGCGTGAGCGACCCGGCGGCCGGCCCGCCCGTGGGTGCGGCCCCGTGCCATCGGCACCCGGATCGGCTTACCCGCGTCGGCTGCACACGGTGCGCTCGGCCGATCTGCCCGGAGTGCATGGTGTCTGCTCCGGTGGGGTTCATGTGCCCGGACTGTGCGGGTGTGCGACCAGCCTCGGCCCGCCTCGCGGCGAGGGGTGCCAACCGGCCGGTAGTGACCTATGCCCTCATAGCGATCAACCTCGCGGTGTTCGCCGTCCAGTTCCTCGGCGGGGTGAACGACACCAGCGTCCGCTGGGGGATGTGGCCGGTTGCCATCGCGGTGAACGGCGAGTGGTGGCGACTCATGACCGGGGCCTTCTTGCACGGTGGCATATTCCACATCGCATTCAATATGTACGTGCTCCTCGTCATCGGTGCATCGTTGGAGCGCATCCTCGGTCACGTCCGCTACATCACGCTCTACCTGGTGTCCGCACTTGGCGGGAGCATCGCCTCGTACCTCTTCTCCGATCTGCGTACGGTGTCGGTCGGTGCGAGTGGGGCGATCTTCGGCCTGATGGGCGCGCTGCTCGTTGCCGGCCGTCTGCGCTACGACATCAGGCAGATCCTCATCCTGCTGGTGATCAACATCGCCATCGGCTTCGTCTTCCCCGGCATTGACTGGCGTGCGCACCTCGGCGGCCTAGTCACGGGTGCGGCAGTCGCGGCGGTCTTCACCTTCGCCCCGCGCCGCGGCCGCCTGTGGTGGCAGATCGGGGGGATAGTCGCGCTGGTCGCGATGCTGGTGGCGGTCACCGCCTGGCGCACTGCTGCCTTGCTGGACTACATCGCGCCCCTGGGGACTACATCAGTGTAGTTATGCACACCTGTGGACGGTCCTGTTGACGCGACCTATTTCCACTTAGTCGAGACCACGAAGCCGGCGATGATGAACGCGAAGCCGATCAGGACATTGACCAACGGGTTGAGCGCCGCCATGAAGGGGATGTCGTTGCCGGCGATGTAGAACACCACGATCCACGCCAAACCGATGAGGAACAGGGCCACCATCGTCGGCGCGACCCATCGGGACGAGCCGATCCGGACTGGCTTGCGCTCCTTCTTCACAGGCGGCGCGGTGTAGTCGTCCTTCTTGCGCTCGCGCGACTCAGGCATCGGGGGTCCTTTCGGTACGGGCTCGTAGGGCAAGCGTACGCGCGTCCACCCGGGCTGACGACGTACCGTGGTCCCGTGCGCCCATACTCCGTAGCCGCAGCCGGCATCCTTGTGGTGGCCGGTGCGCTGTTCGCCGCCAGTGCGGTGGCGAGCGGTGGCGAGGATCTGCGGACCGAGCGGGTCACCGCCCTGCGCGATCTGGTCAGGCAACAGGCGGCGCAGACCTCTGAACTCGCCGACGAGGTCGCCCGACTGACCGCGGATGTCGATGCCCGTGCAGCTGGTGCGGCCGGGTCGCCCGAGGGGCAGGCGGCCAGGCAGCGGATCGAGTCGGCGGCGGACCCCGCGGGTCAGACCCCCGTGAGCGGTTCGGGCCTGAGTGTGACGCTGGACGATGCGCCCGTCGAGAGCCGCGACCTCGATGTGCTCCCCGACGATCTCGTCGTGCACCAGCAGGATGTGCAAGCAGTCGTCAATGCGCTGTGGCGCGGCGGTGCGACCGCGATGCAGATCATGGATCAGCGGGTGATCGCGACATCCGCGGTGCGCTGCGTCGGCAGCACGCTGATCCTGCAGGGTCGCGTCTATTCACCGCCGTTCACGATCACCGCAGTTGGAGATCCGCAGCAACTGCGCTCCGCGCTCGACGCAGATCCACGTGTCCAGACCTACCGCAGTTGGGTGGAACTCGTCGGGTTGGGTTACGTCGTGGAGGAGATACCTGAGGTGACGGTTCCGGCGTACGAAGGTGCACTCGATATCTCCCGCGCCCAGACGGTGCAAGGATGAGTGCCGTGAGTGCGCGCATTCTGGTGGTTGACAACTACGACTCGTTCGTCTTCAACCTGGTGCAGTACCTCGCCCAACTCGGCGCGCAGGTCGATGTCGTGCGCAATGACCACGTGGACCCGTCCACGGCGCTGGGGTACGACGGGATCCTCATCTCACCCGGGCCGGGTACACCGTGGGATGCGGGACGCAGCATGGAAGTCATCGGTGCCGCGGCCGGAAAGGTCCCGGTGATCGGGGTGTGTCTCGGTCACCAGGCGATCGCGGCCGTGTTCGGCGCGACGGTCGACCGCGCACCTGAACTCCTCCACGGCAAGACATCACTAGTCCACCACGCAGGTGCGGGCGTTCTTGCCGGCCTGCCCGATCCATTCGTGGCCACGCGCTACCACTCCCTGGCGGTCGTGCCCGAGACCATGCCGGATGAGCTCGAGGTGACGGGTAGCACCGAGTCGGGGGTGATCATGGCGCTGCGCCATCGCACCTACGCCATCGAAGGTGTGCAGTTCCATCCGGAGTCGGTCCTGACCGAGGGCGGTCACCGCATGCTGGCGAACTGGCTGGCTGTGTGCGGGGATATGGACGCAGTCGCTCGATCGGCCGGGCTGCGACCGGTAGTCGGAGAACTCCCGGCGGGCTAGGGCGTATCTCCCGCAGGGGCCGAGCCGGTTGGCGGCGGAGTCGGAGTCGGAGTCGGAGTCGGCGTGGGAGTCGGCGTGGGAGTCGGAGTCGGAGTCGGCGTGGGAGTCGGTGTGGGCGTGGGTGTGGGCTTTGCGATCGCCACGGTCAAAGTGACCACCGCACCCTTCGAACTCGTCGTGCCACCCTGCGGGTCCTGCCGTAGCACTGTGCCAGGTGCCACCGCGTCGGTCTCCTGGTCGATCGTCGTGTAGTCAAAGCCGGCATTGGACAAGGTCGCGATCGCATCCTGCAGCGGGATCCCACTCACGGATGGCACCTGCACCTTCCCGGTGGAGACGGTGATCACGACGGGTGCGCCGACGTCGACCTTCTCGAAGGCAGGTGGGTCCTGACCGATCACATATCCGGCGGGCTGGTCCGAGTCGCGTTCGATGACGGCACCGAGCGTCAACTTTGCATCGCGCAGGGCAGTCTCCGCGGCTGTTTGCGAGGTCAGGCCGATGAGTTGCGGCACGGTGGTTGTCTCCTTGCCCGCGCTGACCACGACATTGACCGTCTGACCGGCGTCGATTTGCTGCCCGGCACTCGGTTGTTGCTCAATGATCACGCCCACCGGCTTCTCGGATACGCGCGGCGTCTGGGACCCGAGTTGAAGGTTGCGCTCGCTCAGGAGTTCACCGGCCCGCTCGACCGTGAGGTCGACGATGTTGGGCACGGACACCTTCTGCGCGGCCGTATCGCGATTGAGCAGCAGTGTCGTGGCCAGGATGCCTGCCCCGATCACGGCCAGGACGGCGACGACGACCGCGATGGCGAATCCGACGCTGCGCCGACCACGCCGATGCGTGCGTGCCGCACCGGAGCCGACATACGTCTGGTCGACGGTGGGAATGCGGCGCGTCTCGTCCTTGGTGACCGCCGGGATGCCGACAGTGATGGGGGCCCCGGACAACGCCCGCTCGACGTCACCTTTGAAGTCCATCGCCGACTGGTAGCGGTCGTCGGGGTTCTTGGCCAGCGCACGAAGGACGATCGCATCGATCTCGGGCGGGATGGTCGGGTCGATCTGGGAAGGTGCGATGGGGGCTTCGCTGACGTGTTGGTAGGCGATCGCCACGGGTGAATCACCGGTGAAAGGTGGCCGCCCGACGAGTAGTTCGTAGAGCAGCACCCCGGCGGAGTAAAGGTCGCTGCGCGCATCCACGACCTCACCGCGGGCCTGCTCGGGCGAGAGGTACTGGGCGGTGCCCATGACCGTCGATGCGGACGTCATGGTGTGCGTCGGATCCGCGGCGGCGCGCGCGATACCGAAGTCCATGACCTTGACGTCACCGGATCGCGTGAGCATGACGTTACCCGGCTTGATGTCGCGATGCACGATGCCGTGGCGGTGCGCATAGTCGAGTGCATCGAGCACCCCACCGATGATCTCGAGGCTGCGCTCGGGCATCAGACGGCGGCCGCTGGTCAGGAGTTGGCGCAAGCTCACACCGTCGACGTACTCCATGACGATGTACGGGGCTACGTTGCCATCGGAGAGATCGTCCTCGCCGGTGTCGTAGACGGCAACGATCGTGGAGTGGTTCAGCGACGCCGCGGACTGGGCCTCGCGCCTGAACCTGGCCTGGAAGGACGGATCGCGAGCGAGGTCGGCGCGCAACTCCTTGACAGCGACGCGGCGACCGAGCCGCACGTCGCGGCCCTCCCACACCTCCGCCATGCCACCGCGGCCGATGACGTCGAGCAACTCGTAGCGCCCACCGAGGATTCGGGGTCCGGGCACACCGCTGGTGGTGTCGGCGTCGCTACCGGGGCTGTCGCTCACTTGTCCTCCTCGAACGTGCACCGCCAGTGTCTCAGGTGGGAGCCGGATGATGCAGCGCGCCGCCCCGCCGCCGGCGGGAACTCAGCGCAGGGCCGCCTCGATGACCGCGCGCGCCACCGGACCGGCGATTGCATTGCCGCTGATCTCATCGTCCCCCCCGCCTTCCACCATCACCGCCACTGCAACCTGCGGGTTGACAGCGGGGGCCATCGCGATCATCCAGGCGACCGGGGGCCGGTCCTCGGATGTCTGCGCCGTCCCCGTCTTGGCCCCGACGCTGATCTGCACCCCGTCGCGGTCGGTGATCCCCGCGAGCACGGTGGCAGTCCCCCGTTCGACGACTCCGACCATCATGTCCGAAAGCGCATTCGCGTTCTCCGGTGACAGCGCGCGGCCGTATTCCTGGGGCTGCGTGGTGCGCAGGATCGACAGGTCGGGGCCGCGGATCTCCTGCACGAGGTAGGGGCGCATCACCATCCCGTTGTTACCGACCGCGGCTGCCACCATGGCCATCTGGAGGGCCGTCGCCCGCACATCGAACTGGCCGATGGCACTCATCGCCGTCTCAGGTGCGTCCGGATCGGCCGGGAAGACCGATTCGGCAGCACGGAGGGGGATGTCGAAAGCGGTGTCGAAACCGAAGGCCTGGGCCTGCGCGCGGAGGGCCTCGGCGCCGAGTTCGTTGCCAAGCCAGGCGAATGCGGTGTTGCACGACTGTGCGAGAGCTTCCGACAGCGTGACCTGGCCATTCGGTCCGCACTCCGCCCCGGTCCAATTGCGCAGGGTCTTGGTCGAAAGCGGCAGGTCGTATTCCGCGGGTCCGGGTAGGACCGACGTCGGAGTGAACCGTCCGGATGTGAGGGCCGCGGCCGCCGTGACGACCTTGAACGTCGATCCCGGAGGCTGCGTCATCACGAGTGGGCGGTTCAGCATCGGCTGGCTGGGGTCGGCGAGGAGCTCGTCGTAGTAGGCGCGGATGTCGGCGGTGTCATGCGACGAGAGTCGGTTGGGGTCGAAGGACGGCGACTGCACCAGGGCGAGAATGCGTCCGGTCCCGGGCTCCAGGGCGACGACCGCGCCGATCACGCCGCGGATGCCCTGCCAGGCCGCTCGCTGCGTGCGGTAGTCAAGGGTGGTGGTGACTCCGCCACCCTTGGGCTGGCGGCCGGCGATCAACTGCTCGAGCCGGTCGACGAAGAACAGGTCCGCGGACCCGGACAGGATGTCGTTCTCCGTGCGCTCCAAGCCGGTGGCGCCGTAGATGATCGAGTAGAACCCGGTCGCGGAGACATTCATCGGGCCGTCCTGATAGACCCGTAGGTAGCGCAATGAGTTGGGTGTCTCCACGGAGCGCGCGATCGGGTCGGCACCGACGAGGATCGGCCCACGCTCGACCCGGTACTCCTCCCGCTGCACGCGCTGGTTGCCGGGTCCGTTGCGGTAGTCGCCTGCGAGCAGCACCTGGATCACCGTGACGTTGACCATGAGTGCGACCAACAGGAGCGCGAACACAGCTGCCACGCGCCGGATGGAACGGCTCATCGCGACGTCCGCAGGGGGACGATGCGCGTCGCATCGTCGATGACGGTCGGTGCCGCCGGAACTCTGGATCGATGCGAAATGACCAGCAGGATCGCGATGATCACCCAGTTCGCGACCAGCGATGAACCGCCGTACGACAGGAACGGGGTGGTCAGACCGGTGAGGGGGATCAATCGCGTCACCCCGCCGATGATGACGAACACCTGGATCGCCAGTGTGATCGTGAGACCCGCCGCCAACAGTTGGCCGAACGGGTCCTTGACCGCGACCGCTGTGCGCAGGCCGCGTTCGATGAGCAGTGCGTAGAGCAGCAGGATCGCAAAGACCCCCGTCAGCCCCAACTCCTCGCCAAGCGCCGCGACAACGAAGTCGGTGTTGGCGTACGGCACCAGATCCGGATAGCCGCTGCCCAGACCGGTGCCGAACAGACCCCCGTTGGCGAATCCGTAGAGCGATTGGACGATCTGATAGCCCTGGTCACTCGCGTAGGCGAAGGGGTCAAGCCACACCTGTACCCGGACGCGGACGTGCGCGAAGAGCACATACGACACAGCACTTCCCGCGAGGAAGAGCAGCGCGCCGAGGATCAGCCACGTGCGGCGCTGGGTCGCGATGTAGAGCATCGTGACGAACAGTCCGAAGAACAGCAGCGAGGTCCCGAGGTCGCGCTGGAAGATGAGCACGCCCAGCGAGGCGCCCCAGGCGACCAGCAGCGGCCCCAGGTCGCGTGCGCGCGGCAAGCCGATACCTAGCACCTTCGTGCGCACGACGGCGAGTGAGTCACGCGTCATGACAAGGTACCCGGCAAAGAACACGGTGAGCAGGATCTTCGCGGCCTCGCCGGGCTGGAAGGTGAATGAGCCGACGCGCACCCAGAGCGTCGCACCGTTGACCGTGCTTCCGATGACGGGCATGAGGGGCAGGATGAGCAGCAGGAGGCCGAGCAGCCCGCAGGTGTATGTGTAGCGCTGGAGCAACCGGTGGTCTCTCAGCAGGAGGAGCACTCCGGTGAAGAGCAGCACCGCGATCGCGTACCACGTGAGCTGGGCGTAGACGTCGGGTGAGGGCAGCGGCCTGTCGTTACGTTCCGCGATCTGTGCCGCCGCCACATCGAGTCGGAAGATGATGACGAGGCCGAGGATCGTGAGCATGGTCGCGATTGGCAGCATCAACGGATCGGCGTACGGCGCGCGCCAGCGCACGACGAGGTGGGTGATGAGGGCGAGGACCCCGACGACTGCTGCCGTGACCCAGAACCGCTGCCCGAGCGCCTCATTCGTCGCCCATCCCACTTGAAGGGTGCCGAAGACGCCGAGTCCCCAGGCGGACACGATGAGGATGAGTTCGACCCAGCGGCGGGTCGGTTGCCAGGTGCGGACCGGTGGCTCGCCCGCGAGCAGGCCCGCGCTCACATCGCCTCCTCGGCCCGGGGGCAGCCAGCCGGCGGCTTCGGGGACTGACACTCAGCGCTGCGCTCGGCGAGCCCCTCGACGATCCGGTCGGCGTCGGCTAGGTCAGCGGCCGGGATCGCGTTCCCCACGCGCTCCGCATCAAAGGCCGGCAGCGTCGTCACGTCGACCGTCGACACCTGCTGCTGCGCGTGCAGGGGGATGCCTAGAAAGCTGCCGGGGACCCCTTGGAAGATCGTCACATAGTTGCCGGAGACCCCGACGTACCACTGCGCCCGCCACCAAATAGTGCCGCTGACCGCCACGAGGGCGGTCAGTGCCACGGCGATGACGGCGGTCAGCGCGGTGAAGCGCACCAACCGGTTGCGGCGGGCGCGACGCAGTCGCTCACGCATCGGCATGTCGCGCGACCAGCCGCCGACGATGCGCAGCACGGGCTGCTCTGAGGTGGGGGGCCCGAAGACCGGCACCGGTCGTTCGGGACGGTTCGGGTCGGGCTGGGCGTCATCGGGAAAGTGCACGCCGGGTAGTTGTGCGCGGACACGCGGCTCACCAGCTGCCCCGACCACGACCGGCTCGACGGCGCGCAGCCGTGTTGCCGCCTGCGGTTCTACGTCAATGACATGGGCCACGACCACGGTCACGTTATCGGGGGCGCCGCGGCTCAGGGCGAGTTCGACGAGCGAGGTCACCGCAGCCGTGGGCTCGCGATCACCGAGGACGAACGCGATGTCGTCATCTCCCACGACCGTCGTGAGACCGTCGCTACACAGCAAGTAGCGATCTCCCACGCGCGGTTGCTCAGGAATGACGTCGACCTCGATGTCCGCGGCCCCGTCGATCGCGCGCATCAGCAGTGATCGACGGGGGTGCGTTGCGGCCTCAGCCGGATCCAAGTGACCCGCATCAATCAGTGTCTGGACGTAAGTGTGATCACGCGTGAGTTGTTCAAGAGCACCGTCGCGCAGACGGTAGGCGCGGGAATCGCCCACATGCACGATGACAGCCGCGTCGTT
>JBILVH010000229.1:0-3379 GCA_044370555.1 Candidatus Nanopelagicales bacterium | reverse complement strand
TCACCCCGCTGCCCGACATCGTGGCGCGCAGGCCCAGCGACATGAGGAGCACCCAGGATTTCGCCGCAGCGTACGTGCCCGCAGACCAGTAGGCGGCCGTGGACGCCACGGTCATGATGGCCCCGCCCCCGCGGGCGGCCATGGCATTGGCGGCGGCGTGGACCGTGCGGAGGACCGCGACGACATTGATGTCGACCATCGCCAACTCCTCGGCAATGGGTGCGCGCGGGAACGGCGCTGACGTGCCCGCGCCGGCCGCGGGGATGTACAGGTCGACAGGCGCCCGCTCGTCACGGAGGCGCTCCTCCACTGTGGCGATGCCCGCAGAGGTCGCAAGGTCAGCGATCAGCACTTCGTGTGGGCCGCCCGTCAGGGCGTCGGCCACCGACCGAAGGCGGGCGCCATCGCGCGCCACAAGCACGACGCGATAGCCGCGACGGGCGGCCTCGGCGGCCAGCGCCCGGCCAATGCCCGAGGACGCACCGGTGACCAGGGCGATGCTCATGAGACGGACAGACCACCATCTGGACGCAGGATCTCCGCCGTCATCCCCCGGGCCGCCGGTGAGGCGAGGAATACATACAGCTGCGCGACCTCATCGGGATCGAGCACAGTGCCTAGAGCGTTGCGCCCCGCGATTGCCGCCCGCTTCGCCTCGACGTCGGCGAACACGGCTCGTTGCGCACCGTCCGCCGCGACAGCCTGCAGCCCCGTTGGCACTCCGCCCGGTGCGACCGCATTGACGCGAACCTCGGGGGCAAGTGCTCGCGCCGCCCACTTCACGACACCGAGTCCGGCGTACTTCGCGGCCGTGTACGCGATGCCGGCACCCGTGTGCCCGGCGAGGAATGCCGAATCCGACAGGGTGAGTACCGCGGAGCCGGAGCGCTGGCGCAACTGCGGCGCGCATGCTTGCAGGGCGAGCACGTACCCGATGACATCGACGTCGAACACCGCGCGCATGACATCCACCAGATCACTGGGCGGGAGATCCAACTTCGCACCGCCATCGTGGATCCCCGCATTGGCGATCAGAACGTCAACGCCGCCGGTCGCCGCGACCGCGGCGGCAACGGCCTCCGCATGGGAGTCCGGCGAGCGCACATCACCTTGCACGCTCACCGCGGCATCCCGGGCGGTACCGCGATCGAGGCTGACGACGTGGTCCCCCAGCGAGGTGAACGCGCGGGCTACTGCGGCTCCGATTCCAGATGCACCGCCGGTGACGATGACGGACCGGGACATGCTGACCTCATCTCTGCACGGGACGGCCCGTGGCCGTCGGACAGGTTCGGTGAACCTTAGCCACCCTCGAAGGTGCGCGGTCCGGGATCCCGGAGCAATTGCATCGTCGTACAACGGATTCCGCCGCCGTACTTGATGACCTCGTCGTACGCCACCTCGATCACCTCTACACCCGCCGCCTCAACCGCCGCACGAGTCTTGGGCGCGCCAGTGGGCATGATCACCAGGCCAGGTTCGACAGTGATCATGTTCGCCGGGGCGACCGCCTCCTGCTCGGCGCGATCAGCCTCGATGAGCGTGTAGCCGATGCTGTGGAGGTACCGCAGGGTCTCGAAGTCGCACCATGCGGGGTAGACGAGGGCAAGGCGGCGGTCCAGGGGGGCGACCCACATGTCGGCGTGCATCCAGCCGAAGATCTCCGGGTGGTAGTGGTGCATCGGCCCGGGGCTGCGCGCGACCCAGACGGTGTAGCCAGCCCGCTCAAGGACCGGCTGCACCTGCGCAAGTCCCTCGGCATTGCAATCCTGACTCAGCATCGCAATGATGAAATCGTCCGCCATGCGCGTGAAGGCGCCGCCCTCGCAGACCCCCTTGCCGTGCACCGTCGTGAGGATGGGGCAGCCGATCGACTGGAGATACTGCGAGACGTAGCGTGAGCGGCCGCGCCAGAAGGGTGCCCCCTCGCGCGCGATGATCGCACCGCCGTTGATCACGAAACCGGCTGCCGCGGATACCGCTCGCTTGAGTGGCCCGTACGCGGAGCGGGGGGTCTCGGGGTATTCGAAGATGCGCACGTCGATGCCGAGGCCGCGGTAGGTGTCCATGAGCCCCTGATGCTGCTCCCGCATGAGCTCGAGATCGGGGAGGTCGCCGCCGTACAAGAAGAATGACCGGTGCTCGTCATACTCGGGGAGGACCTCCACCTCCGTGGGCGGACTCATTGCGACCTGGCGGAGCCGTCCGATCCCCTGCGCCCCCCAGCGCTGACCCCAGACCGCCTCGATCTCGTCGAGGAAGTCGACCTCCTCGTGGTATCCGAGGTACTGGGGCGGTGAATCCTTGCGGTAGGCAGGCATCCGTTCGAAATCGAAATTCCCCATACTCACCTCCGTCGACACGTCGTCCTACCCAGATATGCGACGGGTGGCCGGGACGGACACCTGTGTCCCGGCCACCCGTCGAGGTGATGCTTAGACCGGCACCTTGCCGTCGATCTGATCCTGCGTCAACGTCGCCGCATTCGCAGCGTCGACGAACAGGCCAGGGGTCGGCACGTACTTCTCGATCGGGTTGCCCTTCGCAGCCTCGAGGGCGGTCGCGAAGGCGATCTCACCCCACTTGTAGGCGAGGAACGACAACGTCAAGGTGTACTTGCCCTCCTTGACCAGCTCCACCGCGTTCGCCTGGGCATCCCAGCCGGCGGTGAACACCGACGCCGTGTCGATACCGGCGCTCTCCAGCGCCTGTACGACACCGACACCGATGTTGTCGGTGCTGCTCATGATGCCCGTCACGTCCGGGTTGGCCGTGAGCAGCGAGGTCGCGACGTCGACCGCCTTCGCCGTGGTCAGATCCTCGACCACGCCTTCGGCGACAACCTCGATGTCAGGATGCTCGGCGAGCGACGCCTCCCAGCCCATCTTCTGCAGCTGGACGAAGGCGATCTGCGGGGGACCGGTGATCAGCATGATCTTGCCCTTGCCACCCATGCCTTCGATCATGCGATCCATCGTCTGCTTGGCGTAGTCGACCAGATCAGGGGCGACGAACGAGTCCTCGTACTTGTCGTCGACCTTGTTCGCCGCGGAGATCATCTTGACGCCCGCCGCACGTGCCGCCTCGTACGCCGGCACCATGGCCGTGGCATCGACGGGGGAGCAGATGATGGCAGACACACCGTTGGTCACCATGTTGGCGATCTGATTGGTCTGGGTCTCCACTTCGCTATTGGCATCGGCGTAGATGATCTCCACGCCCGCGGCTGCAGCCGCGGCTTCGACACCCTGGCGCATCGTCGCGTAGATCGGGATGCGCTCGGTGTAGAAACTGACACCGATCTTGATCTTCGAGGGTTCAGGGGCACTCGATGAGCTGGCCGTGGTCGGCGCAGCGCCGGAGCTGCTGGTCGCACTTG
>JBILVH010000228.1:0-3380 GCA_044370555.1 Candidatus Nanopelagicales bacterium | reverse complement strand
CCCGGCGGACCTCGTGGCGATCGCGACGGCGGCCGGTCGCCCGGCCCGGCAGCGGACGACGCTGTACGGCGCGGTGGTGAGCGGGACCCCTGATGCCTTGGCGATTACCTGATGCGCACGGGACTTGTGTGACAAGAAGTCACTTCCGTGGCGCAAGTGGTTGAAGAGGTGACCGCTTCCACTTGACGGAGTGGGTGTTACACGACTGTAATGACACCGGTGTTGTTTAGCCCTGGCAAGACGCTATGGGGTACCAGGCACACCACGAGTTACCGAGGCATACCAGGCACACCAGCGCACAGCCGTCCCGAGAGGGACCTCGTGAGGGAGACGTCGCGTGAGTGAGATGCTGCAACTGCCCCTCTCGGATGCGGAGGAACTGTCCTGGCAGGAGAAGGCCCTGTGCGCCCAGACCGACCCCGAAGCGTTCTTCCCCGAGAAGGGCGGCAGCACCCGGGAGGCCAAGCGTGTCTGCCTGTCCTGCGAGGTCCGCGTGGAGTGCCTCGACTACGCGCTCGCCAACGACGAGCGGTTCGGGATCTGGGGCGGACTCTCCGAGCGCGAGCGGCGGCGCCTGAAGCGACACGCTGGCTGAGTCCATGCCCGCGGCGCGCGGGGCGGGGGTGCGCTGAGAGGGTGGAGCCGTGACCGCGGAGGAGTTGCTAGACCTGCCCGATTGGGTCCAGGGTCCGCCTCCGCGCCAGCACCGCGTCATCGCGATCGTCGTGAGCCACAACGGCGCCACCTGGCTGCCCGCGACGCTGGCGACCCTGGCGGCGCAGACCCGACCGCCGGATGCGGTCGTAGGTGTGGACACCGGATCAGCCGACGCGAGTGCGGTCCTGCTCGCCGACGCCCTCGGCGGGCCCGTGCGTCGCCTCGGTGCGGACGTCCCCTTCGGCGCTGCAGTCACCGCGGCCGTCGGGGCTGTGCCGGCCGCTGACCCGGTCACCCCGGCGGACGCGGACCCCGAGGAGGGGGAATCGCAGGAGACGCCGGTCGAGTGGCTCTGGATCCTCCACGACGACGCCGCCCCGGATCCGCAGTGCCTTGCCGAACTCCTCACCGGGGCCGACACGTATCGACGTGCCGGGGTGCTCGGTCCGAAGGCCCTCGGGTGGCACGACCGTCGGCTGCTCCTCGAGCTCGGCTTCAGCATCACCGGGTCCGGTCGGCGCGTCACGGGCCTCGAACGGCGCGAGCACGACCAGGGCCAGCACGACGTCCGGTCGCTCGTACACGCCGTAGGGTCGGCGGGCCTGCTGATCCGCCGGGACGTCTGGGATGCGCTCGGCGGGTTCGACCCGGGCCTCCCGCTGTTCCGCGACGACCTGGACCTGTGCTGGCGCGCCCACCGATTCGGCCATGAGGTCCGGGTGGTGCCGCGGGCGACGATCCACCACCGTGAAGCCAGCTTCCACGGGCGCCGCGTCGCCGGAAGCCGGCGTACGTCGGGCGCTGACGCGGCCAGGCCGGTGCGTATGCACCGGGCGGACCGGCGTTCCGCGCTCCACGTACTCACGGTCCACACACCCGCATGGCGATTGCCGTTCACCGTCATACGGCTCGGTCTCGGCACGCTCGTGCGCGCCCTGCTCTACGTGATCGGCAAGGACCTCGGCCGGGCCGGCGACGAACTCGCGGCGTACGGCGCACTCATCGCACACCCCGGCCGTGTGCTCGCCTCGCGTCGGCGTTTGCGCGGTGCCGCACCGGCGTCGGTGGTCCGCGACCTGCGGCCAAGGGCGCGGACCCAGGTGCGGTCGGCCTTGGAGGCGATGGGGGGGATCATCGTCGCGGGCCGGACGGCCTCGACCGTCGCGCTCGATGACGAAGACGCCTTCCCCGACGACTCGCAGCCCGGCGTCGTGCGCCGCACGCTCTCCCGCCCCGGTGTATGGCTCCCGGTCCTCCTCGTCCTGGTGGCACTGGTGGCGACCCGATCGCTGTGGTTCGGCAGTGGCGTGCTGCTAGGTGGTGCCCTGCTGCCGGCACCGGACGGTGCCGGTGACCTGTGGTCGGCCTACACCGCCGCCTGGCACGACATCGGTCCCGGCTCGACGACGGCTGCGCCCGCGTGGGTGGCCCTCTTCGCGGCCCTGTCGACGGTGCTGTTCGGTAAGGCCCCCCTAGCGGTGGATCTGTTGATCCTCCTCGCAAGTGCCGCCGCGGCGACCAGCGCCTACTTCGCGGTCCGCGGGATCGTGACGCAGCGGTGGGTGCGGGTCTGGCTCGCGGCGACCTACGCCCTCCTCCCCGCGCTGACCGCAGCGGTCGCGACCGGGCGCCTCGGGCTCATCGGCGCCGCGATCGCCCTGCCGCCCGCGATCCGTCTCCTCGCCCGTTGCGCGGGCGTCGGCGGGGCTCTGCCACCCGCCACACCGCGGACGCCGTGGCTCACCGCATTGGTGCTCGCCGTCGTCGCCGCCTGCGCCCCCGCGCTGTGGGTCATCGCCGTGGCCGTCGCAGTGGTGGCAAGTGCACGATGGCTGCGCCGGGGCGGCGGTCGCCGCATTGGCGGCCTCGCCATCGCCGTACTCACTCCCGTGGTTCTGCTCATGCCGTGGCCGCTGGCCGTGGTGCGCGATCCTGCCCTGCTGCTCGGTGGTCCGGGCCTTGCCGTGCCCGGGCCGGGGGGAACTCCCGTCGAAGTCGCCGCCCTCGATCCGGGTGGCGCGGGTGCGCCACCGATCTGGGTCTTCGCCGGTGTCGTGTGCGTCGCCGTGCTGTGCTGCCTGCGCGTCGACCGCGCCGCTGCGGTGCTACCGCTGTGGGGGGTCGGTCTCGGTGCGCTCGCCCTCGGGGTCGGGCAGACGAAGGTGCTCTACGTGCCGGTCGGATCCGCGACCCCGGTGCCCGCGTGGCCGGGGCCGGCGACCCTGCTCCTCGGCGCGATCCTGCTGACCATCGTCGCCGTCTGTGCCGAGGGGCTTCGCGAGCGCATCGGCGGGTCGACCTTCGGGTGGCGGCAACCCGGCGCCCTGCTCCTCGCCCTCGTCGCCGGTCTCACGCCACTGGTCGCCGCGGGCTGGTGGCTGCTCGGGATGGACGGCCCGCTGCGGCGAGGCAGCCCTGACCTGCTGCCGGCGTACGTCGCCGCCGAGTCGACGGGTCCGGCGCAGACCCGCTCACTCGTGGTCGCGCGAGATGGGCAGGGGCGCATCTCCTACACCGTCGTGCGCGGATCCGGACTGCGGATCCCGGACGCCGATGTCGTCCCGGACCAATCCGCCTGGGCGGGGCTCGATGCGATCGTCTCGCAGATGGCGGCCGGTCGTGGGGGCGACGAGGTGCGAGCGCTCGCGACGTACGCGATCGGGTACGTCCTGGTGACCGATGCCCGCGCACTCGGCGACCCGCTGGTCGCCGCACTGGACTCC
>JBILVH010000227.1:0-3381 GCA_044370555.1 Candidatus Nanopelagicales bacterium | reverse complement strand
AGGCCTCGATGCACCCGAGCCGGTCCGGCTCCGTTCGGATCCGTGACACCTCACCGACCGCGGTAGTGAGACCGCGGTCGAGCCGCTCGCGTAGTTCGGCGATTGCCCCCGCCTCCGGTCGGCCGGTCATGCCCGGCGATCGACCAGACGGACCGGCTTCTGCCGCTCGTGGACCCCGGTCAGGGGAGCCGTTGCCCCGGGGTTGACCACGTCGACCTCGACACCAACGCCGAGGCGGGTGCTGAGACTCCGTGCGAGGCCGCCGGCATCCGCTCCGATCGCATCGTCGATCTCGACGGCAACGGTCAGGCGATCACCGTGACCCGCACGCTCCACGATGCACACGTATTCTCCGGTGAAACCCGGGACCTCGGCGAGGAGTCCGCCGAGCGAGGTGGGGTAGACGTTGATCCCCTTCAACTTCACCATGCTGTCACTGCGTCCGAGGAGTCCTTCCATGCGTCGGAAGGGCAACTCAACCGGATTCGCCCCGGGCATGATGCGGGTCAGGTCGTGGGTGTTGAAGCGGATGAGCGGTGCGACGTCATCCTTGCCGAGGCTCGTGATCACCATGTCGCCGATCATCCCTTCGCCAACCACCGCACCAGTCTCGTCGACGATCTCCAGGATGTTGGCGTCCTCCCACACGTGCAGTCCGTCGCGTTCGGGGCCCTCGGTCGCGACCGCCCCGGTATCGGCCACGCCGTACCAGTTGTAGGCCTTCGCCCCGCCCCAGGCCTCCTCGAGTGGTGCGCGCCCCCCGGCGAGAAGGTGGCCGATGATGAGGCGGACTGGGATGTCGACGCCGGGCCGGACGCCTGCTTCGTCCGCGACGTCCGCGAGCTTGCGGAGGTAGTCCGCGAAGCCGAGCAGAACCGTCACCCCGAACTGTTGCATCAGCGCGATCTGTCGCTCGGACTTCGTCTCGATACCGGTGCCTGCGCTGACGAGCATGGCCTCGGTGTAGTGCGTCACGGCCTCGCGCACATAGTGGCCGCCGTTGACGACGCCATGACCGTAGACACTGTGCGCGACATCGGAAGGTCCGACCCCGATCCACCTGTAGATGCGGCCGAGCAGTGCGTTTTGCACTTCGCGACCCCAGGCGCCCCAGAGCACCGGTTGGGGATTGCCCGTGGTGCCACTCGTCGTCTGCAGAATGACCGGACCGCGCGGCCGGTCTGTGCGCGTGGGGAGTGAACCGAAGGGCGGGTTCTCCTCGACGTCGGCGAGGATCATCGACTTGTCGATGATCGGCAGCGACGCGAGATCGGCCGCGCCCCGGATGTCACGCCGGTCGATGCCGACCGCCGTCCAGATCCGCCGGTAGAACGGCGTCGCCCATGCTGCATCCAGCGCGCGGTGCAGTCTGCGCTCCTGCTCATCCTCGAGAAGCCTCCGCGGCATCCCGGTGTACGTGGACAGGAACTCCGGCCCCGTGGGGTACTCGCGGGCCAGGCGCGCCATGTCGACGGCGTCGGCGTACGGGCTGCTCACATGTACTCCAGCAGTGTCGTGGCGTCGGCAGTCTGTGGCAGCGACTCAACCGCATCGACGAGGGCATCGACGTTCGCACCAAGGCCACCAGCCTCGAGTGCCGATCGGACCTTGGCGAGGTGTTGCTCGCGGGTCAGCGGGTGGACGGGTGAGCCCAGTGAGTGTGGGACGTGGATGGAGTGCACGGTGCCGTCGGTGAGTCGGACAGTGATGTCTTGCGGATCGAATGCGTTGGGGTCCGGGTTGGCATCGGCGGTGATGTGAACGCGCTCGGACCACGCGAGCGTCGCTGCGTCGCGCACTCGCTCGGGTGCATAGGTCGACATGTCGATCGTGCCGTGGCGCAGGATCTCGGGTACGAGGTAGGCGAGGCAGAGGCGGGCAGCGCCGATCGACATGGAGTCGCTTGGTCGACGCCCGACGAGACCGAACACCATGGGTGGCACGCTGACATCGACCCTGTCGACGTCGTCGATCGTGAAGCCGTGCGCCCGCTGCAACTGCTGGAGGCCGTCGAGGGCGCCGTGGGTCGCGCGGCCGCTGGGGAAGGGCTTGATGGATGTGCGTTCGACCTCCCACTGGGAGCCGAGTCGTGCGACGAGCCGTTCGGGGTCGCCGGCCGCCTCAATGAGGCCGAAGTAGCCGTACTTGCCTTCGAGGATGTACTTCGGGCCGTCGAACCCGACTCGGGCGAGATCGAGTGCGGTGACTGCTGCGCGGGCGTTGAAGCCGACCTGGAGGGCCAGTACCTGGGCACCCTCGGTATGCGGCTGCATGGTTCCGGAGAGGCCGCCGTAGACGATGCCGAGTGCCGCGCGGAGACGATCCGGCTGCCACCGGAACGCCGCCCCGACGCCGGCGACCGCGCCGATCGCCCCCGCGGTCGCCGGCCGGAAGAAGCGCAGCGCGGTCGTGGTCACGTCGCCGAGGCCCCCGGCCACGTCTACCCCGACGATGATGCCGCGCAAGAGATCGGCCCCCGTGATGACCACTCCCGCAGCTGCCTCGCGTGCCGCCCAGGCGAGGAGTACGGGGGTGACTACCGTCATCGGATGCACCACGGCCGGCTCGTGGATGGCGTCCCATTCGAGGGTATGGACCTGGTGGGCGTTGATGAACGCCGCATCGGGGGCGGCCAGGAGGGGCCCACGCCCCCAGGCCCGCGCATCCGGCCCGGGCCGCAGGATCTTCACCGCGAGCTCGGATTCGTGGGTCGTCGAACCGGCTGCCCCTACGGCGAGGGTGTCGAGGAGCAGGGTCTGCGCGGTACGCACCGCCGAGACCGGCGGTACCGCCCCGAGGGCGTGCTCAACTAGCCGGTCGACTAAGGGCTGGTTCTCGGCCATTTTTTTACCTGTTCGTGATGCGAAACCCTGGTCTGTAAATCATCGGTCATTTACAGTCTTGCATCAATCCCGTTCCGAAACTCCGGCGCGGGGACATTCAACAATGATCGAGGTGGACATGAAGCGAACGTTGGCGGCTACTGGAGCCGCGGCACTCGCTATCGCAGTTGCAGCGTGCGGCGGCGGTGGCGGTGGGAGCAGTAGCAGTGGAGCATTGGCCTCCTCGATGACCTACCTGGGCATCGATGTGCCAGCGGGCCTGGACCCCGATGGTCCGTCCGCCTCCATCCCGGCGACCCAGCAGGGCATCGCCAACATCATGGAGCCGCTCATGTACTACAAGAGCGGCACCACCAACGAGACGGGCGTGGGCCTGCTCGAGTTCGGCTACGACCCGGACAAGTTCGAGGGCCGTCTCGCCGAGAGCGTGACCTTCGACGCCGCCACGCTCACCTGGACCTTCAAGCTGCGTCAGGGTGTCAAGGGCTGCGGTGGCGCGACGTTCAACGCCGATGACGTGCTCTACACCTTCGCCCGC
>JBILVH010000095.1:0-6491 GCA_044370555.1 Candidatus Nanopelagicales bacterium | reverse complement strand
AAGACGATCGTCCCGCCGGTCACGAGTTCGACGCCGACGAGGACGACCGCGCCGATCAGCCAGATCCAGGTCAGGTCCACGGTCGCTCCCGGTGCTCCCCGCCGCAGGTCCCCGGACCTGCGCGCTCCCTCCAACCTATCCGGAGCGGTCGCCGGAGTGGACCAGTGCGTGGACCTCCTCCGCGTGCATCGGCGGGGCGATCGCGAAACCTTGAAGGGCATTCGCGCCGAGTACTCGTACGGCATCGCGCAATGCCTGGGATTCGACACCGACGGCGATGACCGGCACCTCGAGTGCGCGACCGACGCGGACCAGCGCCGCAAGTGCTCGGGCCGCACTCCGGTCGCCGAGGACACGACCGGTGATGTCCGGTCCGACCTTGATCATGTGCACCTCGGGCAGCCAGTGGTAGACCGGACCTGCTGGCCCTTCTCCGGCTCCGTCGGTGATGACCTGGATCCCTAGCCTCGCGAGTTCACGGATCCTCGCCGACACGAGTGCGGGATCGGAGCCGAGGACGTCGGAGCGAATCTCGACCGTCAGCGCCCACGTGTCGGATCCTGCTGCGGGTAGTCGCCTAAAGGCGGCCAGTGCCGACCCATCGGTGAGTTCGGAGCGGCTGAGGTTCACCGTCACGGTGGTGCCGGGCCACTCGCGTGTCTGCGCCGCAGCGTTCTCGATGACCCATGCGGTGACGTCGTGGGGGAGCGGTTCATCGGTAGCGAGGAAGGCCGACGGGGTGAGGATGCCGAACTCCGGGTGCCTCCAGCGCAACAGGGCTTCGACCACTACCACCGTCGACCCGTCAGGTGTCATAGCCGGCTGATAGGCGAGGAGGAGTTCATCGCGCGCGAGAGCTGCGCTCAAGTCACTGCTACGCAGGTCGGTCACGACGGGGGCCATGGCAGGGTGCGCGAGCGTTCGCGGTCGCCCTAGTCGGCGTTCGAGTGCGCGACGTTCGCTGAACTCGGCGAGCACTACACCCACACCGAATGACGGTCCGTCGTCAGTTGCGGTCGCGATGCGGGTGACGTTCGCGGTGAAACTTCGCAGCCGACCATGCGCATCTAGCGCTTCGTACTCGATCATCGCATCCGGCACGCACCCCTCGAGGACGTCGCTGACTGCCCGGTGGACGGCCCCCCCAACGTGGCAGGCGGGGAACCTGAGGGCCCGGATGTCGTCGTCGGGCACGGGGGTCTCCCCGAACTGCGTCGCAAGGTGAAGCCATGCGGGACTCGCCGTGGCGATCCGCCACGCGGGGGTGATGAGGCAGGTGAGCGCCGGGGTGGCTTCCGGCGCCCCGTGGCCCCACCCGTCCATCGTCGAATCCCTTCGGTCATGCCGGGCCCCACGTCAACGACTCGGCGGGGCAGGATGGGGTCATGCCCGGAGCCGGAGTGATCAATCGTGCGCGGCCGCGCCCGGCACTCCCGGCTGTGGTCGCTCTGCTGGTCGCCGCCCTCACCGCGGCGACCCTGGCCGCGGCGGTCCTGCCCGCACGGGCCGCGGTCGGTCTGCCGCCGTCCCCGGCCGTGCTCGAACCCGCTGCCGTCGCCGGCTCCGCGGCACCTGCACCGTCGCCCGAGGGCCTGCGCATCGCCCTCGACCCGATCGTGACCGCACCGGACCTCGGCGGGTCGGTCGGTGCCGTGGTGATCGACCCGGCGACCGGCTCGGTCGTGTACGACTCGGCCGGGGGCGCACCCCTGGTGCCCGCGTCGACCGCGAAACTCCTGACCGCGGTGGGGGTTCTCTCCGCCCTCGGTACGACGCGCCGCCTCGCGACGACGGTGGTTGCCGGGTCCGAACCAGGCACGGTCGTCCTCGTAGGCGGCGGCGACCCGACCCTCACGGTGCGCGCTGATGCGGCGACTAGCCGACCGTCGCTGGAGGCACTGGCCGAGACGGTGGTCGGCACGGTCGACGGCCAGGTGCGGGTCGCGTACGACGCCTCGTTGTTCGGACCGCCGTCGAGAGCTCCCGGGTGGGGCCAGGGCATGGTCGACGGTGGCTTCGTGGCTCCGGTCTCCGCGCTCACCGTCGACCAGGGCCGCGTCACCCCCGACAGTGATCAACGTGTCGTCGATCCGGCCCGAAGTGCCGCTGAGACTTTCGCCGCGCTGCTCCGTGAGCGGGGTATTGAGGTCGTCAGCGTGGAGCCGGGAACTGCACCGGCGAACGCCACCGTATTGGCAGCGGTCGAGTCGGGCCCTATCGCCGAGTTGGTCACGACGATGCTGGCCGACTCCGACAACGATGCCGCTGAGATGCTGGCGCACGTCGCGGGTGCCGAGGTGACGGGCGTCGGCACATTCGCTTCCGCGACGGAGGCGACACTCGCCGGCCTGACGCAGATGCGAGTCCCGACGACCGGCATTCGACTCGACGATGCGAGTGGCCTGAGTAGCCGCAATGCTGTCCCTGCCCGAGCCCTAGCCGCCGTGCTGGCCGCGGTCGCGGGTTCGACCGGACCCGACTTCACCTGGCCGATCGGACCGGGGCTTGCGGTCGCGGGGTTCACCGGGACGTTGGCGGACCGCTTCGTCTCGATGCCGACGGCGGTCGGGATCGTCCGCGCGAAGACCGGGACCCTCGACGGTGTCTCGGCACTGGCCGGCACGCTGCGTGACTTGGATGGCCGGGTCCTGGTCTTCGCGGTGATCGCGAACGAGGTCCCCGACGTGTATGCCGCCCGCGCCGCGCTCGATTCCTTCGCGACGACGCTCGTGGGGTGCGGATGCGAGTGATGGCTGCCCGCACGGCCGGTGCTCCGGCACCGGATGTGATCGCGTGGGATCTCGCGGTGCGGACGGCCGCGCGATGGCACCCGCGCGGACCGGTCGTCGATCCCGGGTGGGCGCGCGCCGCGGTCCACTCGCTGTACGAATCAGCGGCGGCCGCGGTCGACCCGGTGCGCGGTGTGACCGGGCTCGTCGCGGATTTCGACCCGGGTCGGGTATCCGTTGTCGATCGCGCGCGATGGTCGGCGGCGAACATCCGCGGCATCCAGTACACCTTCGGCGGTGCGCTGCGCGAGGTCAGGGATCGCAGTCGACGAACGCGCGCGGTCGAGGCCCTGGGGAGCCGCGCGACCGCCACGCAATTGGGTGGCGTACTCGCGTGGCTGTCCGGAAAGGTCCTCGGGCAGTTCGATGTCTTCGACCCGGTGGGGGAGCGACTTCTGCTCGTCGCACCCTCGATCGTCGCTGCCGAGTCAGCGCTCGACGTCCCGCCCGGTGATTTCCGACTCTGGGTCTGCCTGCACGAGGAGGCCCACCGCGTCCAATTCACCGCCGTGCCGTGGCTCGGCGACTACCTCATCAGCGGAGTGCGGTCGTTCATCCTCGCCGACGACGAGCTCTCGCTCGCCGATCGCATCCGCGCGCTGTCGTCCGGCTCCGCATCCGGCATCGCCGAGGTCATGGCTTCACCCGAGCAGCGGCGGATACTCGACCGAATGGCGGCCACGATGTCCGTGCTAGAAGGCCACGCCGAGGTCGTCATGGACGCAGTGGGCCCCGAGGTTATCCCGACGGTCGATCTGCTCCGCGAACGTTTCGACCAGCGCCGGGCGCACCCCGGTCGGCTCGACGGGGTCCTGCGCGCGCTGCTCGGCCTGAACTCGAAGTTGCGGCAGTACACCGAGGGCGCGGCATTCGTGCGCGGAGTCGTGGCGACGGTTGGCATGGAGGGTTTCAACCGGGTGTGGCAGGGGCCCGACTGTCTCCCTACCGCGGACGAGGTCACCGATCCGCGGGCGTGGGTGCGTCGAGTGTGCGAGTGATGGATCCGCAGCAGGTCTGTCGCCGCGCGATCGCGGCGCATCTGCCCGCCGACGGGACCGCGCCACCGCATGGATGTGCGCTCATTGCGTGCTCCGGCGGTGCCGACTCACTCGCGCTGGTGCGTGCCGCGGCTGCTGCCGCTGGGCGGTGGCGCGTTGAGGCCGTCGTGATCGACCACGGGCTCCAGGTGGACTCGGCCGTGATCGCGGAGTCGGCGCGCGCGGCCTGCATCGCACTCGGGGTGCCGGCGCACGTCGTCCGTGTCGATGTTGCTGAGAGGTCGGGTGGACTCGAGTCGGCCGCACGCGATGCGCGGTACACCGCCCTGCGTGCCCGGGCCCGGGCCATCGGCGCCGACCGCATCCTCCTCGGACACACCCGCGACGACCAGGCCGAGACGGTCCTCATGCGGCTCGCGCGCGGGTCTGGTGCGCGCAGCCTGGCCGGCATGGCCGCGGTGTCCGGCGACCTCCACCGCCCGTTCCTCGCGCTACCGCGGTCGGTAGTGCGCGCGAGCGTCACCGACCTCGATGCGTGGGAGGACCCGCACAACACCGACCCGCGGTTCCTCCGGCCCCGCGTCCGTGCGCACCTTCTGCCGGCTGTGATCGAGGTGCTCGGCTCCGCGGCGATCGATGGCCTCGCGCGCACCGCCGCTCTGCTCCGTGACGATGCTGACGCGCTCGACGAGTGGGCTGCGGCGGAGCTTCGACGGATTCAGAGGCCGTGCGCGGAAGCGGGCACCTGTTCGGCCGCGGGCGTCTGCCTCGATGTCGCGGACCTCGCCGGGTGTCCGCGCGCGATCCGCACGCGCGTCCTGCGCCGCGCGGCGATCGAGGCGGGTGCCGCGGCAGGTGCGTTGACGCGAGCGCACGTCGATGCAGTGGAGGTGCTGATCAGCGGGTGGCACGGACAGGGCGGCGTCGCCCTGCCGGGGCCGGTCACCGCTGAGCGAAGGTGTGGGAGGCTCTGCCTGACGGCGGGCTCGATGATGGAAGGCGGTACACATGCATCCTGAGCATGTCGATGGTGACCTGAGTGCGATCCTGCTCACCGCTGACCAGATCGACCAGCGCATCGGGGAGCTCGCGGGAGAGGTCCACGCCGACTACGGCGACCGGGATCTCCTGCTCGTGGGCGTGCTGAAGGGCGCCGTGATGGTGATGGCCGACCTCGCCCGCGCACTCCCACGCCACGTCGACATGGACTGGATGGCGGTGTCTTCCTACGGATCGGGTACGACGTCCTCCGGGGTAGTACGCATCCTCAAGGATCTCGACACCGACCTCGTAGGACGCCATGTCCTCATCGTCGAAGACATCCTGGACTCGGGCCTGACACTGTCGTGGCTGGTCAAGAACCTCGTCTCGCGCGGCCCGGCATCTGTAGAGGTGCTGACCCTGCTGCGCAAGAGCGAGGCGATGAAGGTGCCCTTCACCCCGAAGTACGTCGGCTTCGACATCCCCAACGAGTTCGTGGTCGGCTTCGGCCTCGACTACGCCGAGCGCTATCGCAACCTCCGGGTCGTCGGAACGCTGGCACCGCACGTGTACGGGGCCTGACGCACCGCAGCGGGCCGGGTCCGCACTCACCGCGCATCTGGCCCCCGGCTGGGGGAGGATCGCATTAGTGGACATGTCTGCAGCCGGTGTACCGTGAACGGGGCGGACATTGACGTCGAGGCGATGAACAGGATGAGATGAAGAGCAGACGATTCTTCAAGGGGCCGATCTTCTGGATCGTCCTAGCGGTGCTGCTTGTCCTCATCGGGTCCAGCCTGATCTCCGGCCTCGGGGGGCCGACCAAGATCGACACCAGCGTGGCCGTGAGCGACATCGCCCAGGACCGCGTCGAGAAGGCCACGCTCATCGACCGCGACCAGGTGCTCGAACTGACCCTGAAGGACGGTTCCGAGGTCCGTTCCCAGTACATCGCGGGACAGGGAGTCGAACTGCAGCGGCTCTTGCAGACGAAGGCGGACGCCGGAACGCTCCCCGGTGGGTATGACGTGATCGTCCCCCAGGACAACATCCTCGTGACGCTGCTCATCTCGCTGCTCCCCATCGCGCTGATCGTGCTGCTGCTGTTCTTCTTCATGAACCAGATGCAGGGCGGTGGCTCGCGCATCATGAACTTCGGCAAGTCGAAGGCGAAAGCAATCTCGAAGGACATGCCGAAGACGACATTCGCTGACGTCGCGGGTGCCGACGAGGCGGTGGAGGAACTGCAGGAGATCAAGGAGTTCCTGTCGGAGCCGGCGAAGTTCCAGGCCGTTGGCGCGAAGATTCCGAAGGGTGTCCTGCTGTACGGGCCGCCCGGCACCGGCAAGACGCTGCTGGCGCGCGCGGTCGCGGGTGAGGCCGGGGTGCCGTTCTACTCGATCTCCGGTTCCGATTTCGTCGAGATGTTCGTCGGGGTCGGGGCCAGCCGCGTACGCGACCTCTTCGAGCAGGCCAAGGCGAATGCCCCGGCGATCATCTTCATCGATGAGATCGATGCGGTGGGTCGCCACCGCGGTGCGGGTCTTGGCGGGGGCCACGACGAGCGTGAGCAGACCCTCAACCAGATGCTCGTGGAGATGGACGGCTTCGACGTCACGGGCGGCGTCATCCTTATCGCGGCGACCAACCGGCCCGACATCCTCGACCCGGCACTGCTACGCCCGGGACGGTTCGACCGGCAGATCGCGGTCGAGGGGGCCGC
>JBILVH010000114.1:0-5816 GCA_044370555.1 Candidatus Nanopelagicales bacterium | reverse complement strand
AGCGGCCGGACCTGTCCGGCCGCGTCGAGATCCTGAAGGTCCACGCGCGCGGTAAGCCCATCGAGGAGTCGGTCGATCTCGCGGCGGTCGCCCGCCGCACCCCGGGCTTCACCGGGGCTGATCTCGCCAACGTCCTGAACGAGGCAGCTCTCCTCACAGCGCGGTCGGGTAAGCAGTTGATCGGCAACGAGGAACTCGACGAAGCAATCGACCGCGTGATCGCGGGCCCGCAGAAGCGCACCCGGGTGATGAACGACCATGAGAAGAAGATCACCGCGTACCACGAGGGTGGACACGCATTAGTCGCCGCTGCGCTGCCGGGCAACGACCCCGTGCACAAGATCACGATCATGCCGAGGGGTCGCGCGCTCGGCTACACGATGGTGCTGCCCGATGCCGAGAAGTACTCCACCACCCGCAGCGAGATGCTCAATCAGTTGGCGTACATGCTCGGTGGGCGTGCGGCAGAGGAGTTGATCTTCCACGACCCGACCACGGGTGCCGCGAACGACATCGAGAAGGCAACAGCGCTGGCGCGCGCAATGGTCACGCAGTACGGCATGACGGAGCGGCTCGGCGCGATCCGCTACGGCCAGGAGCAGGGCGAGGTCTTCCTCGGCCGCGACATGGGACATGTGCGTGATTACTCGGAGGATGTCGCCGCTGCGATCGACGAGGAGGTGCGCACCTTCATCGATGCAGCACATCACGAGGCGTACGAGATCCTGGTCGAGAACCGTGACGTCCTCGATCGACTGGTCCTCGAACTCCTCGAGAAGGAGACGCTGGACAAGGCGGAGGTGCAGGAGATCTTCGCGGATCTCCGCCTGCGCACACCTCGGCCGGCGTGGACCGGGTCGGCGCGACGTATCCCGGATACTCGTGGCCCGGTGCTCACGCCCGCGGAACTCGGGCACGGGGGCGGGGCCGCCACCGGCGTGAGCAACGGTGCGGTCAACGGGTCGGTGAACGGGTCGGCGGCCCACGCCGAGCCGGGCCCGTCGCTCCCGCCACCGCAGGTGCCGTGACCGTGGACCATCGGGGTGATGCCGTCGATCGGCACGGGGTGATCGGTCCGGTGTCCATCCCGGACCGGGAGGTCGGTGCATTCGACGCTGATCGCATAGAACGCGCCGTTCGGGAGATCCTGATCGGGATCGGTGAGGACCCGGACCGTGATGGCCTGCGGGAGACACCCGCGCGCGTTGCGCGGGCCTACGCCGAGGTGTTCAGTGGGCTGCGGATGAGCGCGTCGGATGTCCTGACGACCACCTTCGATATCGGTCATGACGAACTCGTCCTGGTGAAGGACATCGCGGTCTTCAGCGTGTGCGAGCACCACCTCGTGCCGTTCCATGGGGTCGCGCACGTCGGCTACGTACCCGGTGAGCACGGGCGCATCACGGGGCTGAGCAAACTGGCGCGGCTGGTCGACGTGTTCGCGCGCCGACCGCAGGTGCAGGAGCGGCTCACTGGGCAGATCGCGGACGCGCTGGTCGGCATTCTCGAACCGCGCGGTGCGCTCGTCGTTGTCGAATGCGAGCACCTGTGCATGTCCATGCGTGGTGTCCGCAAGCCGGGCACCACCACAGTCACCAGCGCCGTCCGCGGCGTGTTGTGCGAGACCGCGATGCGCGCCGAGGCGATGTCGCTCATCCTGAGGTGACGATGAGGCATCCGCGGGGACTGCCCGGTGGGCTGGCCGCACTGCGTCGGCCGGTCGTCATGGGCGTGCTCAACGTGACCCCCGACTCCTTCTCGGACGGCGGCGCGTGGCTCGACCCAGGTGCGGCTGTCGCGCACGGCACCCTCTTGCACCGGCGTGGTGCCGACGTCGTCGACGTGGGCGGGGAGTCCACCCGGCCCGGTGCGATGCGGATCAGCGCCGACGAGGAGGCGCGGCGCGTACTTCCGGTCGTCCGGGGCCTGGTGCAGGCGGGCGTGGCCGTGAGCATCGACACGATGCGGGCCGATGTGGCGGCAGCGGCCGTCGACGAGGGCGCCTGCATCGTGAATGACGTCAGCGGGGGACTCTCCGACCCGGGGATGGTGCCGTGGCTCGCCACCCTGGACGTCCCCTTCATCGCCATGCACTGGCGCGGGCACAGCGCCGACATGGATACGCGGGCGGTGTACGACGATGTGGTCGCCGAGGTCTGCGCGGAGCTCGACGCCCGGCTCACGGCGCTCGAGTCTGCTGGCGTTGATCGCGGGCGCGTCGTCCTTGATCCCGGGCTCGGCTTCGCCAAGAACGCGGTCCATAACTGGGCGCTACTCACGCATCTCGACCGCCTCCACGACCTTGGTCGTCCGATCCTCGTGGGAGCGTCACGTAAGCGGTTCCTAGGTGAACTCCTCGCGGACCAAGACGGGGTCGCGCGGCCGGTGGACCGCCGCGACTTCGCCACTGATGCGGTGTCGGCGCTCGCGGCGGCGTCCGGTGTGTGGGGGGTGCGCGTGCACGATGTCGTCGGCACGCTTGATGCAGTGCGCGTCGGCTCGGCCTGGCAATCGGCCGGAGTGGTCGCCGCGGCCGTCCCCGCGGATGTGATCGCGGTGACGGGCATCCGCGGGTTCGGCTACCACGGGGTACTTGCCGCCGAGCGCGAGCAGGGTCAGGAGTTCAGCGTCGATGTCGCCATGACCGTGTCGACCGAGAACGCTGCGGCTACCGACGACCTAGCCGGCACGATTGACTACAGCGCGGTCGCCGCGGGAATCCACGCCGTCATCACGGGCGAGCCCTATGACCTGATCGAGACGGTGGCGGCTCGCTGTGCGGACGTTGCCTTGCAGTTCCCCGGGGTGCGCCGCGTGCGCATCACGGTGCATAAGCCCGAGGCTCCCGTTGGTGTGCCGTTCGACGACGTGACCGTGACGATCGTGCGGCCGGTGTGACCGGCGTCGTCATCGCCCTCGGGGCGAACCTCGGTGACGCGCACCGCGCGCTGCAGGCGGCTGTCGATGCATTGCCATCCCTTGGCGTCCAACTGACCTCGGTATCCGCGGTCTACGAGACCGATCCGGTGGGTGGACCGGAGCAGCCGGTGTACCTCAACGCCGTTGCGATCGGACGGACCGACGAAGAGGCGCATGACCTCCTGCGCGGGTTGCAGCGGATCGAGGATGCGCACGGCCGGGTCCGCGAGGTGCGCTGGGGCCCGCGAACCCTCGATCTCGACATCATCAGCCTGGAGTCGGTCCAGTGTGCTGACGAGACCCTGACGGTGCCCCACCCGCGCGCAGCCGAGCGCGGGTTCGTGCTCATCCCCTGGCTCGACGCCGATCCTCAGGCCGTGTTCCCGGACGGCCGACGGGTCGCCGACCTCGTAGCCGCACTGGGCGTCGCGCACGGGGTGCGCCGTACCGATCTGCGTCTGATCCCACCCCGGGCCGACACGTGAGCCCTACGCGCATCCCCGTGCTCATGCTCATCGCCGCCCTCGGTGCAGCCGCCGGGTGGGTTGCGGTGCAGGTCATGGACAACGCCACCGGCCGGGCACTCCCGGTGCCGTGGCTTGCCGCAGCAACCCTGTGGCTGCTCGCACTAGCGCTCAGCGTCTGGGCGCTGTCGTGTCGTTCCCGCCTCCCCCACCGGGCGAGTGGGCGGGGTGCCGTCGTCGCGCCGGTGCGGCCGCCGATGCATCCCATCGTCGCCGCGCGCACGGCAGCCCTCGCGATGGCTGCCTCGCGCGTCGGGGCCGCGATCGGAGGCTTATACGGCGGCATAGCAATTGGCGTTGCGGCGCGTACGAGCGAGGCGGCCCGCAGTGTGCTCTGGACCTCCCTTGCAGCCTGCATCGCCTGCGCCGTGATCGTGGCCGTGGCGGTCTGGCTCGAGACAATGTGTCGGCTGCCGCAGGATCCCGACACATCCCGTCCGCCCGGCGGGCCTAGGCTGCCGACATGACATCCGGTGACCTTGAGGACCTCCCCTTCGACGAGCTACGCCATCGCGCCTTCGCGCTCGCTGAGCGGCGCCTCGACATCGGTTTCTTCACCGATCTGTTCGCACACATGCCCGGCATGGTCGCGATCCAGGGTGAAGGTGGCGACCTCGGTTCCATCGGCGGAACATTCATCGAGACCGTGCGCGCGGTCCGGGAGATGTTCGGGGACGATCTCGATCCGGACACCGAGGCGCTGCTGCGCGCCCGGTTCGCGACCTATATCCGCGAGCACTCCTGACAGCTTTGTGTCAGCGGTCGATGTCGCCCGCAACGAAGAAGAACGAGGCGAGTGCTAAAGGCAGGTCGGCCACCGGTGTTCCGGGCAGGGCTACAGCGAGAGCCTGGACGTGCGCGAACGACGCCGTGCGGATCTTCAGTCGCCACGGTGACGGGCCGCCGCGTGACACGAGCAGGTAGCCGTTGATCCCAGACGGGTTCTCCGTCCACGTGTAGTCGCGCCCCTCCGGCACGCGTAGCACCTTGGGTAGGCGCACATCGATCGGTCCCGACATCGACCGCGCGGCGACGCTGCAGGCTTCGACGAGGTCGACGGCACCTTCGATATCGCGCGTGAGCACCGTGAACCGCGCGGCGGCGTCGCCGCTCGTCTCGACCGTGACCGGAACCGTGAGGTCGGCGTACGACAGGTAGGGGTCGTCACGGCGCAGGTCAAGGTCGAGTCCGCTCGCCCGCCCGACCGGGCCGGATGCCGCGTAGGCCACGGCATCCGCCGGGTCAAGGACAGCAATACCCGCACCGCGATACGTCAGATCGCGCAGGCCACCACCGGACCAGTCCTGGAGTGTCTTGCGGGCGGTATCGCACACGTCCGTCACGTCATCCAGCCACTCGTCGTCAGGTGGGGCAGCGAGCCCGCCGATGCGAGTGAGCATGGGGTGTACGCGGCCGCCGGTGTAGACCTCGACTAGGTCCAGGATGCGATCGCGCAGGAGCAGCAGCGGCCGCCCGGAGTCCGCGGCGGTAGCACCGAGGAATGCGGCCCCCGCACTGATCCGGGTGAGTTCGACCAGCAGGGTGCGAATCCACGTGGCGCGCGCGGGAACTTCGATCCCGAGCATGCCCTCCACGGCGAGCGCGGCTCCGACCTCGGAGGCGGATGCCGCGAGCCAGTCATGTCGGCTGGCGAGCATGAGGACCTGGCGGTAGTCGCGGGCCTCCATGAGCTTCTCGGCGCCGCGGTGCAGCAGACCCGGCATCGGGTCGGCTGCGGTGATCACACCGGCGTCCGCGGTGATCCGGATGCGCAAAGCTCCGTGCGAGGAGGGGTGCATCGCTCCGAGGTCGATGATCTCGTCGCACAACCCGTCAACACAGCCGACTCCGTAGACCACCGAGCCGTTCACCGGGTGCGGAGTTGTGTCATCGCCGCGGCCAGCAGTCACCGGTGCATCGTGTCATCTCCGCGCGTGACCGCCGCGTGTCACCGCCGCGTGTCATCGCCATTGGGCGAGCCACCGGAAGGCGCCGAGTCCGGCGGGGTCGCGCAGCGTGGCGGCTCGGCTTGCGCGCGCCAGGTCGACCAGGGGATCCCGCGTGCTACCCGGGGCCGGGATGCACTCGCGCTGTCGCCGCAGCACGGTTGTCCGCGCATGGCGTGAGCCAGCGGCGGCGAGTGCATCGAATGCGACGTGCGCGGTGATGTTCGCTGACCCGTCGAGCGTGACGGGAACGCGACGCCCTTCGCGATACGAGGTGACGGTGGTGCCGCGGTCCGTACGGTCCGCACGCGTTATGGCGTAGTCGACAGCGAGGGCGAGACCGCGATCGAAGTAGGTGAGCATGGCGCACCATGCCGCGTCACGTGCATCTCCAATGTCTATGACGACTCCCGGCGTAGTGCACGGT